>NZ_JBFTEP010000058.1:0-21948 GCF_047229365.1 Cellulomonas pasadenensis
GTCCCGGACGAGCTCGCGGCCGCGCGCGAGGAGCGCCGACGCCGCCCGGCCCGCTGGCTGCAGGTCGCGGCGGTCGCGACGGGCGCCCTGGTGCTGGGCGGCG
Organism: Cellulomonas pasadenensis; assembly: GCF_047229365.1. Taxonomy (NCBI): domain Bacteria; kingdom Bacillati; phylum Actinomycetota; class Actinomycetes; order Micrococcales; family Cellulomonadaceae; genus Cellulomonas; species Cellulomonas pasadenensis. The sequence continues at coordinate 104 of NZ_JBFTEP010000058.1, forward strand.
GGGGCTACGCGCTCGGCGCCGGGGGGGCGGACCAGCCGGCCGCACCGCCGATCGCGCTGCAGGGCGGCGCCGCGACGGAGAGCACCGTGACCGGCGCCGCACCGGCCGCCGCGGACGCCGCGCGCAGCATGATCGCCCCCGGCTTCGGCGGGCGGACGACCTTCGCCGGGGAGGGGCTTCCGACGGAGGCGGGCCAGGCGCGGGCGTTCGCGTTCGACGCGACGTCGGCCGCGACGGCCGAGGCCGTGCGGCGGGCGGCGGAGGTGCTCGGCGTCGCGGGCGATCCGCGCGGCGAGTGGGGCCAGTGGGTGGTCGGGACGACGGACGGCAGCGCCGCGAGCGTGACCGTCGGCGGCGACGGCATGGCGAACCTGTGGTTCTACGACCCGGCGCGCGACCCGTCGGCGTGCCTGTCGGGGCTCCCGGAGCGGCTCGACCCGGGCACGGACGGCGGCGCGGGCCTCGACGGCTCGTCCGCGGGGACGCCGGAGCCCGCCGCGCCCGACGTGTCGATCCTGCCGGTGCCGCGACCTGCGCCGGCCGACCCGAGCGTGTGCGACCCGGGCGCGACGCCGACCGGCGACGCCGCCGTGGCGGCCGCGCGCGACCTGGTCGGGCGGCTCGGCGTCGACACAGCCGGGTACGAGTTCGCGGTCACCGAGGACACCGGCGTGCCGGGGCTCGTCCAGGTGCAGGGCGCCCAGGTCGTCGACGGCACGCAGACCGGTGTCGCGTGGTCCGTCGGCCTCGCCGGCGACGGCGTGCAGTCGGTGTCGGGGCCGCTGGCGTCGCTCGTCGAGCTCGGCACGTACGACGTCGTCAGCGCCGCGGACGCCGTCGACCGGCTGGACGACCCGCGGTTCGGCGCGTCGTCCGGCGGCGTGATGCCGTTGGCCCGGGCGGCGGCCGAGCCGGGAGCGGTCGCCGACGCGGACGCCGCCGTCGGCAGCATGCCGGTGGAGCCGCAGCCGGCGCCCGCGGAGCCGACCGTCCCGCCCGTCCCCGCGCCCGGCTCGCCGATCGCGTGGCCCGTGCAGGAGGTGACGCTCGTGGACGCGCGCCTCGGCGTCACGCTGCTGACGGCGCCGGACGGGGCGACGCTCCTCGTGCCGGCGTGGGAGCTCACCGACGCCGACGGCCGGACGTGGAGCGTCGTCGCGGTGGTCGAGGACCAGCTGGACCTGAGCCCGGTCGGCTGACGGGAGGACGTGCCGCCGGCCACACCGGCGGCGGCGGGCGCGGCGGAGGGCCGCGGCCGCTCACGGGCCGGGCGGTGCCGGAGGGGCGCCGCCCGGCCCGCGCACGCGCCGGCCCCGCCCGCGCGTCGGTGGACGTCGGTAGCGTTCCCCCATGCCCGCCGACCGCCTGCTGCTCCTCGACACCGCGTCGCTGTACTTCCGCGCCTACTTCGGCGTGCCCGACTCGGTGAAGGCACCCGACGGCACGCCCGTCAACGCGGTGCGCGGGCTGCTCGACATGATCGCCCGGCTGGTCACCGACCGGCGTCCCACGCGGCTCGTCGCGTGCTGGGACGACGACTGGCGGCCGCAGTTCCGCGTCGACGCGATCCCCTCGTACAAGGCGCACCGCGTCGCGCAGGAGGTGCCGGGCGGCACCGCGGTCGAGGAGGTCCCCGACACGCTGTCGCCGCAGGTGCCGGTGATCGTGGAGGCGCTCGCGGCGCTCGGCGTCGCGCGCCTGGGGGCACCCGGGTTCGAGGCGGACGACGTCATCGGCACGCTCGTCGCGCGCGAGACCGCGCGGCCGGCGGGGGAGCGCGCCGCCGTCGACGTCGTCACCGGCGACCGCGACCTCTTCCAGCTCGTCGACGACGAGGTGCCGGTGCGCGTGCTCTACACCGTCAAGGGCATCAAGGACCTGCTCGTCGTCGACCAGGCGCTGCTCGCGGAGAAGTACGCCGTGCCGACCGGCCGGGCCTACGCCGACATGGCGACGCTGCGCGGGGACGCGAGCGACGGCCTGCCCGGCGTCGCGGGCATCGGCGAGAAGACGGCCGCCGCGCTGATCCACCGGTACGGCACGCTCGAGGGCGTGCTCGCGGCACGCGACGCCGGTGACGCCGGCCTGACGGCGACGCAGCGCCGACGGCTCACCGAGGCCGCCGACTACCTGGCGGTCGCGCCGACCGTCGTCCGGGTGGCCGCCGACGCCCCCGTGGCCGACGTCGACGACCGGCTGCCCGCGACGCCCGCCGACCCGGACGCGCTCGTCGCGCTCGCCGAGCGGTGGGGGATCACGTCGAGCGTGCGGCGGGTCGTGGACGCGCTGACCGCCGCCGCCTGACGGGCGGGCGCCGGCCGGTCGCGACGTCCGCGTGCGGGGCACGTCCGGCGGCGTGGCACGATCGTCGACCGTGATCACGGTCAGCACGGACGGCTCCTGCCTGCGCAACCCCGGCGGGGCGATCGGGTGGGCGTGGGTCAACCACGACGGCACGAGCGCCAGCGGCGGCGCGCGCTCCGGCACCAACCAGGTCGCCGAGCTGACGGCGGTGCTCGAGGCCGTCCTCGCACACCCCGGCGAGGAGCCCCTGCGGGTCGTCGCCGACTCGCAGTACGCCATCAAGTGCGCCTCGGAGTGGCTGCCCGGGTGGCGCCGCAAGGGCTGGCGCACCGCGTCCGGCGGGCCGGTGCAGAACCTCGGGCTCGTGCAGGCCATCGACCGTGCGATCGCGGACCGCACCGGTCCCGTGACGTTCGGCTGGGTGCGCGGCCACACCGGCGACCGCTTCAACGAGCGCGCCGACGAGCTCGCCGGTGCCGCCGCGCGCGCCGCCCGTGACGGCACGCTGCCCGCGGGCACGATGCGCGAGACGCCGGTGCTCGAGCCGGTCGGCGCGGCACCGGTGCGCCGCACGCGCACGACGACGACCGCCCGCACGCCGTCCCGCCGCACCGGCGCGGCACCCGCGACGCGTTCCCGGGGGCCGGAGCCCGACGCCCTGTTCTGACCGGTCCCCGCCCGCGGGACCGACGTCCGCGGGACCACATGTCCCCGACGTGTCGGTCCCGTGGCCCCGGAGCCGGCCGTGCGGCCGTGCCGGCGGTGAGACCGGCGTCCGCGCGAGCACGCGTCCGCGATCCGGCGGACGCACGGCTCCGGTGGACCGGCGGCGCCGGTGCTGCGGCGCACCGGGCGGGACCTCGTCGCGCCGGAGGGGGCCGGTGCAGCGACGAGGTCCCGCCGGCGGGACCCGCCCGGGGGGGAGGAGCGGGTCGTCCGGCCGCGGGCGGGAAGGGGGCCCGCCCGCGAGTCGTCAGCCCGGTCCGGCGAGCGCCGCCCGGACGGTCTGCGTGAGGCGCTCGACCTGGCCGGCGAACCAGCCCGGGCGCGCGTCCTCCCAGTACTGGCCGACGGACGCCAGCGGGTACACGAGCACCTCGGGCGTGCCGTGCGCGAGCACGATCTCCGTGCCGAACCGGTCGCTGGCCGCGGCCCACCGCAGCGCCGGCGCGTGCGCGACGACGAGGTCGCCGAGCGCCACGCCGAACGCGTCCGCGAGCGGCCGCGGGTCGGGGCGCTCCGTCGCGTCGGCCCACTGGGCGCGGACCCGGTCGAACAGCGCGGCGACCGCGGCGGCGTCCGTCGGGTCGTCGCAGAGGTCCGCGAGGAGGGCGCGCTGCTGCGCGAGCCAGATGCGCTCCGCGGGGTTGAGCTCGTCGACGGTGTGCCGGTCGGCGGGGGCGGACGTCGGCGTCGGCTCCGGCTCCGCGACGGGCGCCGTCGCGACGTCCGCGACCGGCGCGGCCTCCACCACGGGTGCGGCTTCCGCCACGGGTGCTGCTTCCACCACCGGCGCGGCCTCTGCGACCGGCGCCGCCTCCGTCACGGGCACCTCCGCCCCCGGCCCACCCCGCGCCTCGCGCGCGTCGGCGAGCACGGCCGGGACGATCGGCACGAGCGGCAGCTGGTCGTCGGCGGAGTCGTCGTGCGGACCGCCGGGACGCGCGGGCCACACGGGTGTGATCGGGGCGTCGTCGAGGTCGTCCTCGTCGTCGAGGTCCTCGGCCGCGTCGTCCGCGCGGGTGGCGACGGGCTCGTCGACCGCGACGTCGGCGGCGCGCAGGGGCGTGTCGGCCGGGCCGTGCGGGGAGGGCAGCACGGAGCCCGGCGGCGGAGTCCGTCGGTCGAAGAGGCCCATGCGCCGTGCATCGGCGGGGGTGGTGGGTCCCTTGACAGGCGGAGGGCCGGTGTCGCCCGGACGGACGTCCGTGCGGCACCGGCCCTCGTCACCGGTCGGGGTGGGTCAGCCGACGCGGATCACCTTCGCGGCGGCACCCGGCAGGTAGCCCTCGTCGCCGCCGTAGAGCACGGTCACGACGTTGGTGGAGCGCACCGCCGGGAGCGTCACCTGGGCCGTCCCGTCAGTCAGCTCGACGACGTCCAGCGGGCGCAGGCCCAGCAGGACGCGCACCGAGCCGGTGCCGGCGGGGGCGCCCTCGACCGTGCCGCCGACCGTCACCGTGACCGTCGGGGTGCTGCCCCGCGGCACGGTCCACGTGTCGGCCGAGAGGGTCACGCGGGGCGCCGCCCGGGTGATCCGCAGCTCGGCACGGGCCGACTGCGACCGCTCGACGTCCGCCGAGCCGCCGTAGTGCGCGACGAGGCGGTGCCGGCCGGCCGGGAGGTCCCGCGGCAGCTCGACGGTCGCGGTGCCGACGAGCCCGTCGACGGTGAGCTCGCCGGTGGCGACGAGCCGTCCGTCCGCCCGGATCTCGACCGGGCCCGACGGGGCCCAGCTGTTCCCGGTCACCGTGACGGTGGCCGTGACGGGCGACCCGTACCGGGTCGCCGCGGGCGAGACCGCCAGCGTGGTCGTCGAGGCCGACTTCGCGAAGTCGTACTCGACGACGTCCGACGTCGAGCCCGCGTACAGCGGCGTGTCCGGCACGAACTCCGCCCGGAACACGTGCGGGCCGGCGCCCAGCGCGGTGGTGCTGAAGATGCCCGCACCGTCGACGACCTCCGCCTCGCCGAGCAGCGTCTCGCCGTCGTAGACGCGGAACACGCCGGTCGCCTCACGAGGGCTGACGCTCATCTGGAACAGGTTGTCCTCGCCCGCGATGCGGATCGAGTCGACCTCGAGCGTCGTGGTCGTGGCGATGGCCTCCGGCACGGTCACGTCGACCACCTGCGCGCGGTCGCCCCGCGCGTTGAGGTGGTGCATCGCGAGTATCCGCGCGTCGTCGGCCCCCGGGCCCTTGTGCACGTCGACCGTCGCGCCGTCGAACGACGCCGACACGAACTCGGCACCGATGTTCGACTCGAACCACAGCGGCGGGTCGTACGGGTCGACCGTGAACGGCCCGACCTGGTCGACGACGCCGTCGGCGGGGAACGCGTACTCGCTGTACATCGCGGCCCAGACGCCCACCTGGGTGCCCGGCTCCACGCCGAGCGCCGCGAGCGGCACCGGCACGGTGATCACGTTGCTGTCGAACGCGCCCGCCTCGACCTCGCCCGCGAACGGGAAGGCGAGCTCCGGACCGGCCAGCAGCTCCTCGGTCGCGAGGTCGTACGTCTCGACGACGGTGTAGTCGGTGTCGACGAGCTTGCGGACGATGCTCACGACGTCCGGCTCGGCGTCGCCGTCGGTGTCGACGAGGACGCGGGGCTCGAGCGAGTGGCCGATGACGGCCCAGTCGCCGTCGGTCGCGATGCCGACGCCGAGGTAGCCGTCCGCGGTGGGGTCGCCACCGGACGCGGCGACCGCGGGTGCGCTCGACGCCCAGCCGACGTGCCGGATGTCACCGGCCGCGACCGTGGACGGCGACGTCTGGGCGGTGGCGGGCAGCGCCTCGAGCCGCGGGCTGTCGGCGGCGTGCACGAGCGGCGTGACGAGCCCGTACCAGCCGTCGGCGACGACGTCGCGCCCGCTGATCGCGAGCTCGGCCGTCTCCGCACCGGCGTCCGCGAACTCCACGGGCGCCGCCTCGAGGTCGGTCGTCGGCCGCGGTGCGGCCTGCACCGGCAGGCGCCACTCCTGGTCGCCCGAGGTGAGGACCAGGCGCCCCGAGACCTGCGAGACGAACTCGCGGGCGAGGCCCTCGAGCTGCTCGACCTGCTGGGTCGGGTCGATGTCGCGGGCCAGCGTGGCCGGGTCGGCCGTGAACGTCAGGGTGACGATCCCGGTGCCGCCGGCCGGCACGCGCAGCGACGCGGGGCTCGCGGTGATGCTCGCCTCGCCGGACGTGGTGCTCTCGGTGACCGACGTGGAGTACGTCCGCGCCGTGCTGCCGAGGTTCTGCACCGTGACGGCCTTGCGGAGCGTCACGTCGTCCGCGCCGACCTCGACGACACCGAAGCTGACGGACGTCTGCTGCGGGCGCTCCGCGTTGTAGAGGAGCGTGTCGTTGGTGACGGCCGAGAGGGCGTCGACGCGGCCGGAGCCCACGCGGGCCGGGCCGTAGAACAGGTCGCCGCCGGGCTCCGTCGACACGTCGTGCGTCGCCGTGTTCATGATCCCGGCCTTGATCTGCGCCGCGGACCAGCCCGGACGGGCCTCCTTGACGAGGGCGGCGATGCCCGCGACGTGCGGGGCCGCCATCGACGTGCCGTTGCTCGTCGCGCCCGCGTTGCCGGAGCCGACGCCGGCGGACACGATCTGCTGACCGGGCGCCGCGACGTCCGGCTTCGCCCAGCCGAGCGAGCCGTGCGCACCGCGCGACGACGACGCGCTCAGCGTGTCGGCGCCGACGTCCTGCCGGGTGGACAGGGCGAGCGACGGGCCGATGCGCGCGACCAGCGTGCCCGCCTCGATCTCCGGCAGCAGCGCGTCGGTCGTGGCGTTGGTCATCTGGAAGCCGGGGATCGCGGTGTTGCCCGCGATGCCGGCGGGGAAGATGGTCTCCTCGGTCGGCAGCAGGACACCGACGGCACCCGCCGCGGTGGCGTTGTTGAAGCGCGCGCCCGAGCCGCAGGCGCGGGTGGCGTCGTCGTCGTCCCACCACAGGTAGGCGATCTTGCCGGCGACGTCCGCGGCCTGGTCCGGCGTGAACGGCGTGCAGCCGTCGAACGTCGGGCCGACGTACGCGACGGGCGCCGTGACATCCTCGCCGGTGTAGCTGACCGAGTTCTGACCGGCGTGGCGGCCGACGAGCGACGCGTCCGCGGCCTCGGTGACCTCCATGGCGTCGAACGCGAGGTCCTTGCCGATCGACCACGCGACGGTCAGGCCGGCGGGGCCGTTGCCGGGCGAGCCGCCGATGTCCTCGACGTCGCCCTCGTTGCCGGCGGAGAGCACGACGACCGTGCCGAGCGTCGTCAGCTCGGCGACCTGGAGCGACTCCGGGTCGTCGGCCGGGGCGCCGGCGGCGCCGAGCGACAGGTTGAGCACGTCGAGGCGGTCGGAGAAGTCGCCGTCGCCGTTCGGGTCGGCGGCGTGGTCGAACGCGAGCGGCGTGAGGTTGGTGGAGCCCGCGACGTCACCGAACACCTTGAGGGCGTACAGCTGCGCGGCCGGCGCGGTGCCGGGGCCGACAGGCCAGTCGGCGACCGTCTCGAGGGCGCTGTAGTCGCCGCGGAACGTCTCGCCGTCGGGCGTCACGCCGTAGCCGGCGGCGGTGCCGGCGACGTGCGAGCCGTGGCCGTTGACGTCGATCGGGTTGTCGTCCGGCACGGGGACGAGCTCGGCGCCCTCCCCGCCCGCGTCGTAGATCTCGCCGGCGAAGTCGATGCCGCCGATGAACTTCTCGGGGTCGAACAGGCCCTCGGGGATCGCGCCGGCGCCGCCCTCGCCGTACGCGGCCTCGTAGGCCTCGACCGTGCCGGGGCCGCCGAAGTCGGCGTGCGTGTAGTCGATGCCGGTGTCGACGATGCCGACGCGGACGTCGGTGCCCAGGACGCCGGTGTCCTGCCACGTCGCGAGGGCGCGGGTGAACTCGACCTGCGCGGCGTTGTCGAGCGTGCGCTCGGCGACCAGCCGGACCGACACGACGTCGGGGCGGTCGGCCAGCGTGCGGACCTGGGCGGCGTCGCCGACGACGAGGGCGCCGGAGACCAGGTTGGTGAGGGTGGCGATGCGGGTCGGCTCGGCGGCGAGCGTCTGCGTCGCGCCGGCCTCGGCGGGCACGACCTCGGCCGCCTTGGCCTCGGTCGTGCCGGCCGCGGCGAGGACGTCGGCGGGTGCGCCGCCGTCCTGCGCGACCTCGACGCCCGCGGGGGTGTCGAGCTCGACGAACGCGGTGACCTGACCCTCCGCCTCGGCGAGGGCGTCGCCGACGCCCTCCTTCTCGACGCGGACGGCGGGATCGCCGACGAGCAGGCCGGACAGCTCGTCCGGCGGTGGGGCCGCGGCCGCCGGCGGGGCGAGCAGCGCGGAGGTGAGGACGACGGACGCGGCAGCGATGCCGGCGAGTGCGCGACGTGGCATGGGCTCATCCCGGGTGTCGGACGGCTGGTGCTGGGCACGGTGGGCGCCGCGGACGGCGTCCACGGCGTCACACCCGGTATGGCTGCTGTCACAGTTCCCCCCGGGCACGGTGCACGCTACTGACCGGTAGGCGATTCGTCACCCCTCTGGCGGAATCCGTGACCCGTCCGGGTCCGTCGGGTTCGTCGGGGTCCTCCGGGCTGGTCAGCGGCCCACCGGCGCGCCGCGGCGACACGCCGTCAGCGCAGCGGGACGAACAGGTACGAACCGTGCGTCGTGACGTCCGTGCCGCCGTCGGGGCGGCGCACGACCCGGCGCATCGTCCGTCCCACCGGGACGACGAGGACGCCGCCCGGCGCGAGCTGGTCGACGAGTGCTGCCGGCAGCTCGTCCGCCGCCGCGGACACCAGCACGCGGTCCCAGCCCCCGGGGCGCGGCCGCCCGAGCACGCGCGGGTCGGCCGGCTCGAGCCGGGCCCACGGCACGCCCGCCGCCGCGAGGTTGCCGGCGCCCCACGCCGCGATCTCCGGCTCGAGCTCCAGCCCGAGCACCTCGCCCGTCGGCCCGACGAGCCGCGCCAGCAGCGCCGTCGTCCACCCCGACCCGGCGCCGACGTCGAGCACGCGCGCGCCGGCCGGCACGGCGAGCAGGCGCAGCATCGCCGCGACCGTGCTCGGCTGCGAGCCCGTCGACCCGTGCCCGAGCGGCAGGGCCCGGTCCTCGTGGGCGTGCGGCCGCTGGTCGGGCGGCAGGAAGCCGGCACGGTCGACCGCGCGCACCGCCTCGGCGACGTCGGCGGCGCGGTCGTCCGGCGTCCGGCCCGCCATACGCGGCAGCGTACGACCGCCGGCCGCGCGTCGCCCCGCCGCCGCCCGTTCCGCCGCGCGCCGGCGCCCGCCCGCCCGCTCCCGCCCGCTCGGCCGCGTGTATCTGCGGGCCGGCCCGCGCCTCGTCCTGGGTGGCGGGGCGACCCGCCCCGGCGCGGCAGGGCCGCCGTGCCGGCGCGGACGCGAGGAGCACCCATGCCGTACGAGGGCGACGGACGACTGCCCGTCATCTACGTCCGCGGTTTCGCGGGCGGCACCGGCGGCATCGACGCCGCCGTCCAGGACCCGCTCTGCGGCTTCAACGAGGGGTCCGTGCAGGTGCGCGTCGACGGGGCCGACCGCCCCGCGTACCACCAGTTCGAGAGCCCGCTGCTGCGGCTCATGACGGACCACGGCTACCAGCTGCTCGTGCACGGCGACCAGGAGGCGTACCTGCGGCAGCAGCCGGCCGGGACGGTGCCGGCCGCCACCGTGTGGGTGCACCGCTTCTACGACGAGCACGCGCCGGCGCTGACGCGCGACCCGAACCCCTTCTCGCTCGAGCGCGCGGCGCAGAGCCTGCTCGAGCTGGTCCTGCTGGTCCGCCGCGCGACGGGCGCGCCACGCGTGTTCCTCGTCGCGCACTCGATGGGCGGGCTCGTCGCACGGTCGTTGCTGCAGCGCGTGCTGCCCGACCGCGACGAGGAGCGCCGCCTCGACGCGGCGACCGACCTGGTGGACCGCGTCTTCACGTACGCGACGCCGCACGGCGGCATCGCGTTCGAGGGCTACGGGCTGCTGGAGCGGGTCCGCGACCTGACCGGCGTGCTGGGCGCCGACGTCTTCGGGCCGGACCGGATGTTCGAGTACCTGACGCCGACGCAGGCCGACGGGGCACCGGCACGCGCGGACTTCGCACCGGCGACGATGCCGGCCGGCGGCTTCCCCGTCGACCGCCTCTTCTGCCTCGTCGGCACGAACTCCGACGACTACACGGCCGCGCTGGGCATGGCGGCGCGCGTGGTCGGGCCCCGCAGCGACGGGCTCGTCCGCGTCGAGAACGCGTACGTCGAGGGCGCGCCGCGGGCCCTCGTGCACCGCAGCCACAGCGGGCGGTACGGCATCGTCAACTCGGAGGAGGGCTACCAGAACCTGCGCCGCTTCCTGTTCGGGGACCTCGCGGTCGAGGCCCGCCTCGTCCGCCTGCGGCTGCCCGGTGACGTGGACGACGACACGTCCTGGCAGCTCGAGACGGCGCTGTCGATCCGCGGCCTGCCCGTGGTGCTGCACCAGCAGAGCGCCGCCCACCTGTGCCCGATCCAGATCGAGCGGCACGGCGAGCCCGACGCCACCGGCACGCCCGTGCCGCTCGTGACGACGTTCCTGTCGAGCGACGCGACGCGCCCGACGGACGCGCGCACCGGCACCCGGGCGCCGGCGATGCGGCACGTGCTGCGCCTGCGGCTGGTGTCGCTGCGGTCGCACGACCACGTGCTGTCGTTCCTCGACCACCTCGAGCAGACCGCCGACTGGGCGGACACGCTGGTCGTCGACATCGGCCCGGACGCCGGCGGGCGCTGCGTGACGTGGGCGCGGTGGAACTCGCAGATCCCCGGCGCGGTGCGCGACTGGTCGTCGGCGGACGACGACCCCCTCGAGGACCTGGACCCGCGTGCCGGACGGTGGCGCGTCGAGGTGCCGGTGCCCGTCGGCGCGCGGACGCTGCTCGGGCCGGACGCCGCGGTGGAGATCACCGTGGCGCCGCGGGCGACGCTCGACGCGACGGGCGCCGGCGGCTGAGCAGCCCGGCCGGGCACGGGTCGGGCCGACGAGCGGGTCGGGCTGACGAGCGGGTCAGGCGTGCGAGCCGGTCAGGCCGTCGGCCCCGTCACGGCATCGGTGCGCGGCGCGACGACCGGCACGGAGCCGGTGAGCGCGGCGTGGCGGCCGCGGCGCTGCACCACGGGGATCTGCCCCGTCATGGCGGCGACGTGCGCGGACGTGGCGGCGACCGGCACGACCGGGATCTGCCCGGTGGCGGCGGCGACGGCCGCGACGGCGGCCGTGCGCGCGGCCGGCTCGACGACCGGGATCTGCCCCGTGAGCGGGCCGGTGCGCGGGACGTCCGCGGCAGCCGGTGCCGTGACGAAGCGGGGCTTGCGACCGGGGCGGCGGCGGAACCGCCGCTCCTCGACGCCCTCGAGGGTGGACGCGCGCCACACCGCGCCGCCGTTCAGCCGGCCGTCGGGCGGGGGCAGCCACGGCACCTTGCGGGACAGCCACACGCGGATCGTCGCGTGCTCGACCCCGAGCCGGCGCGCGAGCCGCGCGATGTCGTAGAGGTCGTCGAGCCCGCCGCCGTCGGCCTGCGGGGCCGGCTGCGGGCCGGGCTGCTGCACCGGCTGCAGGGTCGACGGGGCGCTGACCGGGGTCGAGAGGCTCCCGGGCGAAGTTGGCGGCGCGTCCAGGTCGGGCACGGGGGAGAGCGTAGTGCCCCGGGCCCGCGCTCGGTGTGACGGCCGCGTAACAGGATGTGCACGAGATCACCACACCGGTTCGGGCTCAAGTGTTCAGGTCGCGCGTCCGACACACTTAACGTGTTGCGTGTGAGTGACAGATTGCCGAGCCGTCGGCGTCGGTCGGGCGGCAGGCATGCCGCTCCGCGCCGTCAGCCGATCGTCCTCCGCCTCCCCGAGGGGCGGAGCACCCCCCTGCCCGCACGCCTCGCGCAGGGGGCGGTCGCCGTGGGCCTCGTGCTCAGCACCGGCGCCGTCGTCGTGACCGCGACCGCCGAGGAGCCGCCCGCGTCGCTGCTCGCCGACGGTCGCGACGAGGCCACCCTCGCGCGGCAGGCCGAGGAGCGCGCCGCGCTGGTCCGCACCGAGCAGCTGCGGTCCGAGGCCGTCGAGGTCGCGTCCGGCGCGATCGAGCAGGCGTCCGCCGTGCGCGCCGAGGCCGAGCAGGTCGCCGTCGCCCCCGAGGTGATCGCCGAGCTCGACGCCGCGACGGCCGAGCTCCAGGCCGCCATCGCGTCCGTCGACGTCGCACCGCTCACGCCCACCGACGCGCTCGCCGACCGCGACGGGACCGTCTCGCGCTCCGCGCAGCGGGACGGCGGGGCGGAGGACGGCGGGGCGCAGGACGACGGCGGCACGCCGACCGCGTCGCCCACGACCGACGCCGCGTCGCCGACCGCGTCGGCCGACCCGACCGCCGTCCCCGCGGACCCGGCCGCCGAGGCCGCCGCGGCCGCCCCCGCGGACCCCGCCGCCGACGCCACGCTGACCGGGCAGGACCCGGCCACCGCCACGGTCCCGGACTCCGGCGACCCGGCCACCGAGCCGCTGCGCGAGGCCCTCGAGCGCGTCGCCCGCGCGTCCGACGCCGCGAAGGCGTCCGCCGAGCAGAAGCGCGCCGAGGCCGCCGCCGCCCAGGCGGCCGCCGACGAGGCCGCCCGCGCCGCCGCCGAGCAGGCCGCCAAGCGCGCCGCGTGGAAGGCGTCGCTGCAGGGCTTCGACAACGGCCAGGTGCCCGAGTCGGCGCTGTGCGGCGTCTCGTTCGCCGAGTCGGTGCGGCTGCGCTGCGACGCCGCCGAGTCCCTCGACGCCCTCGACGCCGCGTTCGCCGCGCGGTTCGGCAAGCACCTCCAGGTCTCCGACTCCTACCGCTCCTACTCCCAGCAGGTCGCGTGCCGCGCCAACAAGGGCTCGCTGTGCGCCCGCCCCGGCACGTCGAACCACGGCATGGGCGTGGCCGTCGACCTCGGCGGTGCGGTGCAGTCCTTCGGCACGGCGGAGCACGTGTGGATGCGCGAGAACGCACCCGCGCACGACTGGACGCTGCCCGAGTGGGCCCGCGCCGGCGGCAGCAAGCCCGAGCCGTGGCACTGGGAGTACGTGGGCTGAGCAGGGAGGTCACGGCTCCGCGGTCCTACGATCGCGGTATGACCGCGACGCCCCCGTCCGCCCGGGACGAGCCGCTGGTCGGCCGGGCCGCGGAGCTCGACGACCTGGACGCGCTGCTGTCCGGCGCGACGGCCGGCGAGGGCGTCACCGTGCTGCTCGAGGGGGAGCCGGGCGTGGGGCGCACCCGCCTGGTCGAGGCGCTGCAGCGCACGGCGGACCTGCTCGGGCTCGAGGTCCGCACGGGACGCGCCGTCGGCCCGTCCGCGCCGCCGTACGCGCTGCTGTCCGACGCCCTGCTGGGCCCGGCCGGCGGGCGCGGCGCCCGCTCGGGCGAGTCGCGCGGACCGGTCGTCACCGAGCTCGCCGACCTCCTCGACGTGCTGCCTGCCGACCGCGCCGACGCCCCCAAGCGCTACGCGCGCGCCGACGAGCTGTTCGCGGCCCTCGTGCGCCGGCACGGCGAGCACGGCGCGTGGGTGCTCGTGCTGGAGGACCTGCACCTGGCCGACGCGTGCTCGCTGCGCCTGCTCGCCGACCTGGCGGGCGAGGGCACGCTCCCGCACGCGCTGACGGTGATGACGACGCGCGCCGTGCCGCACCGCGAGGAGCTGGCGGTGCTCGTCGCGGCCTGGACGCGCGCGGGCGCCCGGTACGTGGAGCTGCGGCCGCTCGGCCCGGCGGCGACGGTCGAGCTCGCGCAGTCCCTGCTGCACGCCAAGGTCGGCCCGCGTTTGCGGGGCGTGCTCGCGACCACGGGCGGCAACCCGCGGCTCGTCGTCGACGTCGTGCGCACCGCGCAGGCGTGCGGCGTGCTCGAGCAGCGCGGCGGCGTCGTCGAGGCCGTGGGCAGCGGGTGGCTCGACGACCTCGACCGGGTGGGCCGGGCGCACGTGGCGCACCTCGGCGCGCACGTGCTGACGATGCTCGGCCAGGCGTCGGTGCTGGGCACGTCGTTCGTCGTCGGGGACCTCGCGGCGCTGTCCGGTGAGCCCGTGACCGAGTGCTGGCGGACGCTGCGGCACGGGCTCGCCGCGGGTGTCGTGCACGCGCGCGGCGACCGGCTCGTCTTCCGGCACGACCTGGTGCGCTCGTCGCTGTACGCCGGGCTGGAGGAGGAGGAGCGCCGGGCGCTGCACGCGCGCGCGGCGTGGGCGCTGCGCGAGGCGGGCGCGCCGACGCACGTCGTGTCCGCGCACCTCGAGCGCGCCCGCTGACCCCGCGCCCGGACCTGCCCCGCACCGCCGACACCTCGCGCGCACCCGCGCCGGGCTCCTAGGTTGGACGCGGGGGCGTGCGCCGCGCGCCCCCGGCGGGCCGCCACCGGCGGCCCCGGCCAGATCCCGGCCACGACCGGGCACGACACCGAGGAGCGCACATGCCCACGCGTACCGCCCGCACCGCCTGGAACGGCTCCCTGCAGGAGGGCAGCGGCCAGGTCGAGCTCACGAGCTCCGGCGTCGGCACTTACCACGTCTCCTTCCCCAAGCGCGCGGCCGACGAGGCCGGCGGCACCACGAGCCCCGAGGAGCTGATCGCGGCCGCGCACTCGTCGTGCTTCGCGATGCAGCTGTCCGCGCTGCTCGGCGAGAAGGGCCACACGCCCGAGTCGCTCGACGTGACGGCCGACGTCACGCTGTCGCCCGACCCGGCCGGCGGCTTCCGCATCTCCGGCATCGCACTCACGCTGCGCGGGGAGGTCCCCGGCATCGACGCGGACGGCTTCCGCGAGGCGGCCGAGGCCGCGAAGGCCACGTGCCCCGTGAGCAAGGCGCTCACGGGCACGGACATCACGCTGGACGCGCAGCTCGAGTCCTGACGCGCGGCACCTCGGCCCGGGGGCCGCGCGGGCGGACGTCCGACGCGGGTCCCGGGCGCGGGGTGCGACACTGCCGCCCGTGGCTGTGACGACCGAGAGGCCCGGTGCGGACGTCCGGGACGTGGTGCACGCGCTGCGCGGGGCCCTCCGCGGCGCGGTGGACGACACGACCCGCCGGCGGGCCGAGTACTCCACCGACGCGTCGAACTACCGCGTGGTGCCGCAGGTCGTGGTGTTCCCGCAGGACCCCGACGACGTGCTCGCGGCGCTGCAGGTCGCGCGCGAGACGGGCACGCCGCTGACGTCGCGCGGCGGCGGGACGTCGGTGGCCGGCAACGCGGTCGGCACGGGCATCGTCCTCGACTTCTCCCGGCACGTGAACCGCGTGCTGGAGATCGACCCGGAGGCGCGGACCGCGCGCGTCGAGCCGGGTGTGGTCATGGCGCACCTGCAGCGCGAGGCGGCGCCGTTCGGCCTGCGGTTCGGGCCGGACCCGTCGACGCAGGCCCGCGCGACGCTCGGCGGGATGATCGGCAACAACGCGTGCGGCCCGCGCGCCGTCGCGTTCGGGCGCACCGCGGACAACGTGGTGGACCTCGACGTCGTGGACGGCACGGGACGGCGCTTCACCGCGCGCGGCGGGGCCGGTGCGCTGGACGTCGTGCCCGGGCTCGAGGGCCTCGTCCGCGGGGGCCTGGAGGTCATCCGCACCGAGCTGGGCCGGTTCACGCGGCAGGTGTCCGGCTACTCGCTCGAGCACCTGCTGCCCGAGAACGGCACCGACCTGGCGAAGATGCTCGTGGGCACCGAGGGCACGCTGGTGACGCTGCTCGGCGCGACCGTGCGGCTCGTGCCGGTGCCGTCGGCGCCCGTGCTCGTCGTGCTCGGCTACCCCGACATGCCCACCGCGGCGGACGCGGTGCCCGCACTGCTCGCGCACCGGCCGCTGGCGATCGAGGGCATGGACGCCCGGCTGGTCGACGTCGTGCGGCGCGTCAAGGGCGCGTCCGCGGTGCCGGACCTGCCGCCGGGCGCCGGCTGGCTCATGGTCGAGGTCGGCGGGGAGACCCTCGACGAGGCGCTCGCGACGGCCCGCGCGCTGGCGGCCGACGCGGGCACGGACGCCGTCGGCGTCTTCCCGCCCGGTCCGCAGGCCGCCGCGATGTGGCGCATCCGCGAGGACGGCGCCGGCCTCGGTGGGTGCACGCCCGCGGGCGAGCAGGCGTGGCCCGGCTTCGAGGACTCCGCGGTGCCGCCCGAGCGGCTCGGCGGGTACCTGCGCGAGCTCGAGGCGCTCATGGCCGACCACCGCGTGGACGGGCTCGCGTACGGGCACTTCGGCGACGGCTGCGTGCACCTGCGCATCGACATGCCCATGGCGGAGTCGGGGCGCCCGCTGCGCGCGTTCATGGAGGACGCCGCGCGCCTGGTGGCCGCGCACGGCGGGTCGCTGTCCGGCGAGCACGGCGACGGGCGCGCGCGCTCCGAGCTGCTGCCCGTCATGTACTCGCAGCGTGCGATCGACCTGTTCGGCGCCGTGAAGGACCTGCTCGACCCGCGCGACCTGCTCAACCCGGGCGTCCTCGTGCGCCCGAACGCGATCGACGCCGACCTGCGGCGCCCCGCGGCCCGGTCGCTCCTCGCCGGGTCGGGCGGGTTCGCGTTCGCGCACGACGGCGGCGACATGACGACGGCCGTGCACCGCTGCGTGGGCGTCGGCAAGTGCCGGGCGGACACGCGCGCCGCCGGCGGGTTCATGTGCCCGTCGTACCTGGCGACGAAGGACGAGAAGGACTCGACGCGCGGCCGTGCCCGCGTGCTGCAGGAGATGGCCAACGGGTCGCTCGTCACGCAGGGCTGGTCGTCGCCCGAGGTGCACGACGTGCTCGACCTGTGCCTGTCGTGCAAGGCGTGCTCGTCCGACTGCCCGGCGGGCGTCGACATGGCGCAGTACAAGGCCGAGGTCCTGCACCGCACGTACCGCGGCAAGGTGCGGCCGGTGAACCACTACGCGCTCGGCTGGCTGCCGCGGTGGGCGCGGCTGGTCACCGGTCTGCCGGGGCTGGCCTCGCTCGCGAACGCGGTGCTGCGCGTGCGTCCGCTCGCCAAGGCCGTGCTCGCCGCGGGCGGCATGGACACGCGGCGGGAGATGGTGACGTTCGCGCCCGTGCCGTTCCGGGCGTGGTCGCGGCGCGCCGGGGCACGCGCGGGCGACGTGCGCGTCGTCGGGGGAGCGGACGCCGACGGCGTCCCGACCGTGCCCGAGGGCGCCGCGCCCGGCGGCAGCCGCCCGCCCGTCGTGCTGTGGACCGACTCGTTCAGCGACACGCTGTCGCCGTCCGTGCCGCACGCCGCCGTGCGCGTGCTGCGCGACGCGGGCTACGACGTGCTCGTCCCCGACCACGACGCCTGCTGCGGCCTCACGTGGATCAGCACCGGTCAGCTCGACGGCGCCCGCAAGCGCCTGTCGCACCTGCTCGGGGTGCTCGGGCCGTTCGCCGTCAACGGCGTGCCCATCGTCGGCCTCGAGCCGTCCTGCACCGCCGTGCTGCGCAGCGACCTGCTCGACCTGCTCCCGGACGACCCGCGCGCCGTCGCGGTCGCCCGCGAGACGCGCACCCTCGCGGAGCTGCTGACGGCCCCGGCACCCGTCGGCCCGGGCGACCGCTGGTCGCCGCCGGACCTGTCGGACGTCACCGCGGTCGTCCAGCCCCACTGCCACCACCACTCCGTCATGACGTACACCGCCGACCGCCGCCTGCTCACCGCGGCGGGCGCGCAGTTCTCCGCGCTCGCGGGCTGCTGCGGGCTGGCCGGCAACTTCGGCATGGAGAAGGGGCACTACGACGTGTCGGTCGCGGTGGCCGAGGCGTCGCTGCTGCCGGCGCTGCGGGACGCGCAGCCGGGCGACGTCTTCCTCGCCGACGGGTACTCGTGCCGCACGCAGGCGGACCAGCTCGCGGGCGTCCAGGGCGTGCACCTCGCCGAGCTGCTGGCGGCGCACCTGCCGGAGCGGTCGGCGACGGCCTGACGGCCTGACCCGACGTCCTGCCCGGCCGCGCCCGGCCCGCCCCTCGCCCGCTCGCGCCCGCTCGCCGAGTGCGGCAGCTCGCGCCGAGTGCGGCAGGTGGAGCACCCGCGCTCGGTGCGACGTACCGCAGTCGGCGCGGCAGGCGGCGCGGCGGGCGACGCGGAGCGCGACGTCAGGCAGGCGTGCCGGACACGCGGCGCAGGACGTCCGTGAGCACGCGGCCGTCGAGGTCCGCGTCGCCGGAGCCGAGCAGGGCGTGCAGGAAGAGGCCGTCACCGACGAGCTGGACGAGGCGCGAGAGCACCGGGTCGTCGATGGTGCGGCGCAGGCCCGCGGCCCAGCCGTCGAGGTAGGCGGCCATGCGCTCGCGGGCCGGTGGGTACGTGCCGAGCAGGCGGAGGGCGGCGAGCATCGTGCGCTCCTCCGGACCCTCCGCGGACTGCGACCCCTCCAGGAACCACCGTGCGGCCTGCGCCGGGTCGTCCGGGGTGGCGGCGTCGGCGGCGGCGGCGCCCGCGTCCAGGCGGCCGAGCAGGCCGGCGAAGAGGTCGTCCTTGGAGCGGTAGTGGTAGAGCAGGCCGCCCTTGGAGACGCCGGCGCGCTGGGCGACGACGTCGAGCGTGGCGCCGGCCGGGCCCTCCTCGAGCAGGACGTCCTGGAGCGCGTCGAGGATGCGGTCGCGCGTCGAGGACATGCGGGCGAGCGTAGTCGTGGCCGTCGTCACCCTTCCGGCCGCGAGTGCGGCGGTGCTACTGTACCGGCTGGACGGTATAGCCGCGTGGCCCTCGGGGCCGCGCCCGTCGCGGGGCAGGACCCGCGCCGCGTGCCCGTCCCCCGGGACCCCGCCCGGTCATGCGGGAGACCACGACAGGAACCACCGTGCCCACGCACACGACCACGCCCTCCGCACCGCTCGCCCCCGCCCCTGCGCGCGCCGGCGCCCGCGAGTGGCTCTCGCTCGCCGTCCTCATGCTCCCCGTGCTGCTCGTGTCGGTCGACACGACGGTGCTCTCGTTCGCGCTGCCGCAGATCTCCGTCGCGCTCGCGCCGTCCGCCGACCAGCTCCTGTGGATCGTCGACGTCTACCCGCTCATGCTCGCGGGCCTGCTCGTCACCATGGGCACGCTCGGCGACCGCGTCGGCCGGCGGCGCCTGCTGCTGATCGGTGCCGCCGGGTTCGGCCTCGTCAGCCTGCTCGCCGCGTTCGCCACCGACGCCGGCCACCTCGTCGCCGCCCGCGCCCTGCTCGGCGTGTTCGGCGCGACGCTCATGCCGTCCACGCTGTCGCTGCTGCGCAACGTCTTCCTCGACGACGCCCAGCGCCGCCTCGCCATCGCGATCTGGGCGTCCGGGTTCGCCGGCGGGTCCGTGCTCGGACCGGTCGTCGGCGGCTGGCTGCTCGAGCACTACTGGTGGGGCTCGATCTTCCTGCTCAACGTGCCCGTGCTGCTGGTGCTGCTGGTCGTCGGGCGGCTGCTGCTGCCGGAGTCGCGCAACCCGTCGGCGGCACGGCTCGACGTGCCGAGCGTCGTGCTCGCGACCGTCGGCATGCTCCCGCTCGTCTACGGCATCAAGACGACCGCCGGGCACGGCGTCGGCGCGCTGGGCCTGGGCGCGCTCGCCGTGGGCGCGGCGCTGGTGGCCGTGTTCGTCCGCCGGCAGACGCGGCTGGCCGAGCCGCTGCTCGACGTCGGCCTGTTCCGCCGGCCGGTGTTCTCCGCGTCGGTGGCGGCGAACTTCACCGCGTCGTTCGCGCTCGCGGGCCTCGTGCTGGTCGTGTCGCAGGTGCTGCAGCTGGTCGTCGGGCTGTCGCCGCGCGAGGCGGGCACCGCGCTGCTGCCGGGTGCCGTCGCGTCGATCGTGTCCGGGCTCGTGGCGGTGCGGCTCGCGCGCACGGCCCCGCGGTGGGCGCTCGTGCCGGCGGGCATGCTGCTCGCCGTGGCAGGCTACGCGCTCGGCGCCGTCGTCGCGCAGGACGTCGGCACGGGCGGCGTCGTCGCGGTGTTCTGCCTGGTCGGAGCCGGTGTGGGCCTGGCCGAGACGCTCACCAACGACGCGATCCTCGCGTCCGTCCCGCCCGAGCGCGCCGGTGCGGCGTCCGGCATCTCCGAGACGTCGTACGAGCTCGGCGCCTCGCTGGGCGTCGCCGTGCTGGGGTCCGTCCTGTCGGCCGTCTACGGCGCGGACCTCGTGCTGCCCGACGCCGTCGAGCCCGGCCAGGCGCACGCCGCCCGGCAGACGCTCGGCGGTGCCGTGACGGTCGCGGACGGCCTGCCCGGCGCCGTCGGTGCGCAGGTCCGTGCCGCCGCCGAGTCCGCGTTCACGCACGGCGTCGCGGTGACGTCCGCCGCCGCGGCCGTCGCGCTCGCCGTCGTCGGACTGGCGGTCGGCCTCGCCCTGCGCCGCGCCGGCCTGGGCCGCACCACCGACGCCTGACCCGCGGCGCGCAGGCGCCGCCCACCCCTCGCCGAGCGCGGTACGTCGCACCGAGCGCGGGTGGTGCACCTCCCGCGCTCGGTGGCAGGTACCGCGCTCGCGGGGAGTGCGGGCGGGTGCGGGCGGGCGGGGTGGACGTGGCGGTGGGGCGCGGGCCAGGGTGGGCGCATGCTCGTCGCCTTCTCCGTCGCCCCGCTCGGTGCGGGCGAGTCCGTGTCCGAGGCCGTCGCGGACGCCCTGCGCGTCGTCCGCGCGTCCGGGCTGCCGCACCGCACCGACGCCATGTTCACCACGCTCGAGGGTGAGTGGGACGAGGTGATGGACGTCGTCAAGCGGGCGACCGAGGCGGTCGGGCGGCACGGCGACCGCGTCAGCCTCGTGCTCAAGGCCGACATCCGGCCCGGGCGCACGGGCGAGATGCAGGCGAAGGTGGACCGCGTCGAGGCGCTGCTGGCCGACGACTGACCGTCCCGCCGCGCGGCACCCCGCGCAGGACGCGGCCCGGTGACCGACATGACCACCGCCACCCCTTCGACGGGCTGACGCGGCCCGGCGCGACGTGGGACAGTGGTGCCTCCGCGAGGCGCGCGAGGCGGACGCGCCGCCCGCGGCGACGGTGCACGGCCCGGGGCGGGCGCGTGCCCAGGAGGGGCCCGGACGCGACATGCCGATCTTCGAGCTCGACGAGGGACGTCCCCGCCTCGTCCAGCCGATGCAGCCGCTCGCCGGGTCGTTCGCGCAGGAGGTCGGCGCGCTCGTCACCCACCACCTCGCCGCGATCGCGGGGGAGCCGCTCTTCGTCGTCCGCACGCGCGCCGCCGCCGCCGAGCGCGGCGACCTGCCCGAGCTGCTCGCGCTCGACGCCGCCGGCCGGCCCGTGGTCGTCGAGGTCGCACAGGTGCTCGACGACGACGCGATCGTGGCCGCCCTGCGCCGCGGCGGTGCGGCCGCGCGGCTCACGACGTCCGACCTGGCGCGCGCCTACCACGCGGACCCCGGCCGGTTCGCCGTGGACTTCGCCGCGTTCCGGGAGCACGTGCCCGTCGGTGCCCCGACGAGCCGCCGCGACGGCGTCCGCCTGCTGCTGCTGTGCTCCGAGGTCGCCGCCGAGGCCGCCGACACCCTGGCGTTCCTGCGCGGCCCCGCGCGGCAGGTCGACGTGCTCCAGGTCGGTGTCGTGCGCGGCGACGAGCGGCGCCTGCTCGACGTGTCGCCGCTCGCGCTGCACGAGGGCTCCCGCCGCTCGGTCGAGCCGACGGCGCTGCGGCTCGTCCGCTCGAGCGAGGCGTTCGCGACGGCCATGGCCTACGACGACCAGCGTGGCACCGGCACGCCCGTGCGCAAGGCGCCGCCGACCGGGGAGCTGCGCGCCGTCGCGCCCCCGCCGCGCCCCGAGCCGCCCGCGCCCACGCCCATCGGCCGGCGCGGCAGCGTCACCGAGCCGACGCCGTTGCCGTTC
>NZ_JBFTEP010000059.1:0-21937 GCF_047229365.1 Cellulomonas pasadenensis
GGCCTCCGCCGCGGCGGCGACGCGCGCGGCGGCTGCCTCGGTGTCGGCGCCCGGCGGCAGGCGGCGTCCGGCGGGCGGCTCGGCGACGGGCTCGGGCAGGAGCGCCGCGGGTGCGACCGCCCGGCCCGGGCTCACGCCGATGCCGGTGACGACGGACGTGCTGCCCACGCGTGCCTCCTCGCTGCTCACCGCGGTGCGCCGGCCGGCGGGCGGGGCCCGGGTGCGGCGGCGCACCGCACCGACGGCGGCGTCGGTGCGTGGGCAGTCTGTCGCGGACGGCCCCCGACGTGCCAGCGCCGACACGCGGGCCGCCTCGCCGCCGGGGGCGGCGGACCACACGGCGCGGCGCCGCGCCACGGACGAAGGACCGGACCGGTGGGTGCACGCCCGGCGACGGCGGTAGCCTGGGGCCGCACGCACGTGACGTGCGCCCGCGCCGAGGCGGTGCGCGGGACGTGCGGCACGCGACGACCCGTGGGGAGAACCACTTGAGCAAGGCACAGCAGATCCTGGCCGCCCTGGGCGGGGAGACCAACGTGGTCGACCTCGAGCCCTGCATCACGCGGCTGCGGGTCGAGGTGGGCGACGCGGAGCTGGTCGACGAGGCCGCGCTCAAGGCGAGCGGCGCCTTCGGCGTCGTGCGCTCCGGCCACGTCGTGCAGGTCATCGTCGGCCCGGAGGCCGACAACCTCGCGGCCGAGCTCGACACGCTGCGCTGACCGGCCCGGACCGGCCGACCGTGCCCCGGACGACGGCGTGACCACCCTCCGGCTGGTCAGCCCCGTGCCGGGGCTCGTGCGCGCCCTGGCGGACGTGCCCGACCCGGTGTTCGCCGAGGAGATGGTCGGGCCCGGCGTCGCGGTCGAGCCGGACGCGGTGGCCCGGATGGACGTCGTCGCCCCGTGCGACGGGGTCGTCGGGTCGCTGCACCCCCACGCCGTGGCGCTCGAGCTCGGCGACGAGCGCGCGGTGCTCGTGCACGTCGGCATCGACACCGTCGGCCTCGCCGGCGCGGGCTTCACGCTGCACGTCGCGCGCGGGCAGCACGTGCGCACGGGCGACCGGATGCTGACGTGGTCACCGGTCGACGTCGCCGCCGCGGGCCTCGCGACCGTGTGCCCGCTCGTCGTCCTGCAGGGCGACCCCGCGACGCTGACGCGCCTCGTCGAGGACGGCGCACGCGTCGAGGCCGGTGCGCCCCTCCTCGACTGGACGCCCGCGGGCTGACCCGGCCGCACGGTCCCGGCCGCCGCCGGACGGGACCGTGCGCCTGCGCATCAGGCGCCGCGCTGCCGGCCGGGGTCCGGGTGCACCGCGTCGTGGACCGGCGTGTCGTGCGGGTCGCGGTCCTCCTGCGCGGCCGCGGGGTCGGCCGCGGGGCGCTCGCCCTCGGGCTGCGACGCCGCGTCGGGTGCTGCCGTGCCGGGTGCGGCGGCGTCCCCGGCGGGCGCGGCCCCGCCGCCCGCCTCCGCCCGGTGCGCCGCCAGCAGGTCCCGCTGGCCGCCGAGCGGGATGCCCGCCTCGGCGAGCCGGCGCCGCACGGACGCGCGCAGGTGCCGGCCGACCTCCCAGTGCTTGCCCGGCTCGGTCCGCACGCTCAGCTTCACGGTGACGGCCTCGGCACTCAGCCGCTCGGCACCCGTGACCGTCGCCGAGCCCTGCACGAACGCGCCGACGACCGGCTCGGCGGCCACCTCGGCCGCGGCCTGCTCGAGCACGCCGCGGACCTCGTCGAGGTCCGCGAAGTAGTCGACGTCGAGCTCGACGGTCGCGGTGCCGAAGCCCTGCGTCTTGTTGCCGACCCGCAGCATCGACCCGTTCGGCACGTACCAGAGGGTGCCGTCGCCGTCGCGCACCTTCGTCACGCGCAGCCCGACCGCCTCGACGGTGCCGGTGGCGGGGCCGACGTCGACGACGTCGCCGACGCCGTACTGGTCCTCCAGGAGCATGAACAGGCCCGAGAGGAAGTCCTTCACGAGGGCCTGCGCGCCGAAGCCGACCGCGACGCCCACGATCCCGGCGGACGCGATGAGCGGCGCGATGTTGACGCCCAGCGCGTCGAGGACGAGCACGACGGTGATCGAGCCGACCACGATCGACGCCGTCGAGCGCAGCACGGAGCCGATCGTGCGCGCCCGCTGCGCCCGGCGCGCGGCGGCGACAGGGTTCGCGCGCTGCAGCACGGAGCGCACCTCGGTGCCGCCGAGCGGCTTGAGGACACCGCGCTCGAGCAGGGAGTCGCCCGTGGCGATGTGGTTGGTGACGGAGGTGACGAACCGGCGCAGCACCGCGAGCACGAGCGCGCCGATCAGCAGGATCAGCACGATCCGCAGCGGCAGGCCCACGAACCAGCTCCAGAAGGCGTCCCACCACGCGACGGGGTTGAACCGCTCGTCGGGCGGCGGCACGTCGGGCAGGAGCGTGCTGCGGTCCGTCGGCTCGGCGGTCGACGTCGGCGCGGGCGTGGCGGTGGCGGCCCGCAGGGGTGCGGCCCTCACGCGGCCCCCTCCTCGTCGGCGTCGCCCGCGAGCGACGCGAGCAGGCCCGTCCGGTCCGCCACGAACTGCAGCTGCTCGACCGACAGCCCGATGGTGCGCGACAGCGCGCGCCCGCCGTGCCCGACGCCGACCTCGCGCCGCACGAGCACGGGGCGATGGTCGGGGTCCGACGACGTCGCGGCCTGCAGCGCCGCCCCGAGCTTGCGCGCGTGCAGCGGGTCGACGCGGGTGTCGCCCTCGAAGACCGTGAACAGCACGGCCGGGTACGCGGTGCCGTCGACGACACGGTGGTACGGCGAGTACCCGAGCAGCCAGTCGAGCTCCTCGGGCACGCCCGCGTCGCCGTACTCCTCGGTCCACGTGACGCCCAGGCCGAAGCGCTGGTAGCGCACCATGTCGAGCAGGGGCGCGGAGCACACGGCGGCCGCCCACAGGTCCGGGCGCTGCGTGACGGCCGCGCCGACGAGCAGGCCGCCGTTCGAGCCGCCCCACACGGCGAGCCGGTCGGTCGTGGTCCAGCCCTCCGCGACCAGGTGCTCGGCGACGGCGAACAGGTCGTCGAACACGTTCTGCTTCGCGCCGCGCATGCCGGCGCGGTGCCACTCCTCGCCCTCCTCGCCGCCGCCGCGCAGGTTGGCGACGACGTACACGCCGCCGGCCTCGACCCACGCCAGCGTGCTCGCCGAGTAGGCCGGGTCGAGCGAGATCTGGAAGCCGCCGTAGCCGTAGAGCACGGTCGGCGCGGGGGAGAGCGGGCGCCCGTCGGCGTCGAGCCGGTCGACGCGGGCGAGCACGAACGCACGCACGGTCGTCCCGTCGGCGCTCGTGACCTCCACCTGCCGCGCCCGGACGTCGGGCAGGTCCGGGACGGCGCCCGGCGGCGTCGCCCACACGGTCAGCCCACCGGTGGTGGCGTCGAAGCGGTGCACGCGGGGCACCGTCACGTGGTCCGTGTAGGAGAACCACAGGGACGTGCCGCCGTCGGGACGCGTCACGAGGCCGGACACCGAGCCGAGGCCCGGCAGCGCGAGGCGTCCGGCGTCGCCGGCGTGCCGCGCACCGGTCGCGGGGTCGTGCAGCGTCACCTCGCTGACGGCGTGCCGGCGCCACGACGCGACGAGCAGCGTCGGGGTCGTGTCGTCGCCGCCGCCGTCCAGCAGCGCGACGTCCTCGAGCACCGCCTCGTCGTCCTGCGCCACCAGCGTGGTCCAGTGCGCGACGCCCGGGGTCGTCGGGTCGGTGACGCACACGCGCCCGCGCGGCGCGTCGAGGTCGGTGTGCACGTACAGGCGGCCGTCCCGGCCCACCCACGCGCCGACCTCGGCGTCGAGGCCCACGGCCACCTCGGTGAACGCGGGCGCCTCCGCGCCGCCGGCGGCCGTGAGGTCCGCGATCCACACGTCGGTGCGCGGCGCCGTCCCTGCGGAGGCCGAGACGATCAGCCAGCGCCCGTCCCGGCTCACGGACACGCCGTAGTAGTTCGTCATGTCGAGGCCGGCGCCGAAGACCTCGACGTCCTGCTCGGGCGACGTGCCGACGCGGTGCAGCCAGACGCGGCGGTGGTACTGCTGCTCGTCCGCGGGCAGCAGCGCGGGCGCGAGACGGCGGACGTAGTAGAACGCCTCGCCGCCGGGCAGCCACGCGACGGGGGAGTAGCGCGCGCGGTCCACCGGCCCGTCGACGAGCTCGCCCGTCGCGACGTCGAGCACGTGCAGCACGCTCTCCTCGGTGCCGCCCGAGGAGACCTGGTACGCCAGCAGGTCGCCCTCCTTGGACGGCTGCCACGCGTCGAGGGTGGTCGTGCCGGCCGGGTCCAGCGCGAGGGGGTCGACGAGGACGCGCTCGCGCTCGCCGCCGACGCCGTCCGGCTCGACCACCACGACGACGGCGTGCTCCTGGTCGCCCGCCCGGCGCGAGACGAACCGCCGCGCGCCGCGCCACGCAGGCGCGCTGACGAAGCCGGCGCCGAGGAGCGCGCCGAGCCGGTCGCGCAACGCGTCGCCCGCGAACGGCCCGGCCGCCGCGGCGCTTACGACCCGCGCGCGGTACGCGGCGTACAGGGCGTCCTGCGCCGCCGACCACGCCTGCGTCGCGGGGTCCTGCGGGTCCTCGAGGCGGCGGTACGGGTCGGCGACGCGCCGCCCGTGGAGGTCCTCGACGAGGTCCTCCCGCGGCGCGGGCGGATAGGTCAGGGGGTGCGGCGCGGCGGCGGTCGGCGAGGCGTCGGTCATGGTCCGACAGGCTACGGACCGAACGCCCGCGTCCGCGTCCGGGCACGCGAGGTCGCGGGACCTGCGCGACCTCGCGGGCCGCAGCCCGCGACGTCGCGACGGACCCGCGACCTCGTGCGGCGACCGCGGACGTCGCACCCCGGCGCTGTCCGGGCAGGTCACGGACCTGCGTGGCAGGATCGACGCGTGCCCGAGCAGCCCGACCGCCCCTCCGACGACCTGCTGCGCCTCGCGGAGGCGTACGACATCGTCGCCCGCTACCAGGGCCACGACGGCGAGCAGCACGAGTCGAGCGCGCACACGCTGCGTGCCGTGCTCGCCGCGCTGGGCGTCGACGCGTCGTCGCCCGAGCGCATCGCGCTGGCCCTCGCGCACGTGGAGAACACGCCGTGGCGGCGCGCGCTGCCGCCGGTCGTCGTGGTGCGGCAGGGACGCACCACGCGGGTGCCGGTGCACGTGACGCACGGCGACCCCGTGGAGGTGTGGCTCGAGCTCGACCCCGAGCTCGGCGGCGGGCGGCGCGACCTCGCGCAGGCCGACGTCTACGTCGAGCCGCGCACGGTCGACGGCCGGCTCGTCGGCCGGGCCACCTTCGAGCTGCCCGCGGACCTGCCGCTCGGGTGGCACGAGATCCGCGCCGAGGGGCCGAGCGCGCACGCGCACAGCCCGGTCGTCGTGACGCCCGACCGCCTCGAGCTGCCCGAGCAGCTGCGGGACGGCGGCCGCGCGTGGGGTCTCATGGCGCAGCTGTACTCGGTGCGCTCGCGGGCGTCGTGGGGCGTCGGCGACCTCGCGGACCTTGCCGACCTCGGCTGGCTCGCGGGTCGGCACGGCGCCGACTTCCTGCTCATCAACCCGCTGCACGCCGCCGAACCGGTGGAGCCGCTCACGCCCAGCCCCTACCTGCCGACGACGCGCCGGTTCGTGAACCCGCTGTACGTCCGCGTGGAGGACGTGCGCGAGACCGCGTACCTCTCGGCCGCGGACCGCGCGCTCGTCGAGTGGGCCGGCGAGCCCGTGCTGCCGCTCGACACCGACCCCGGGCCGATCGACCGCGACGCCGCGTGGGCGGCCAAGCGCGCCGCCCTCGAGGTGGTGTTCGCGCAGCCCCGCTCCGCGGCGCGGCAGGCCGCGTTCGACGCGTTCGTCGAGGAGCAGGGCGAGGGGCTGCGCACGTTCGCGCTGTGGTGCGCGCTCGTCGAGCGGCACGGCTCCCCGGAGTCGTGGCCGGCGGCGCTGCACGACCCGTGGTCGGACGAGGTCGTCGCCGCCGCGGTCGAGCTCGCGGACCGCGTGCGGTTCTGGTCGTGGCTGCAGTGGGTCGCCGACGAGCAGCTCGGCCACGCGCAGCAGGCCGCGCTCGACGGCGGCATGACGCTCGGGATCATGCACGACCTCGCGGTGGGCGTGCACCCGGTCGGCGCGGACTCGTGGGCGCTGCGCGACGTGCTCGCGACCGGCGCCTCCGTGGGCGCCCCGCCGGACATGTACAACCAGCAGGGGCAGGACTGGTCCCAGCCGCCGTGGCACCCGACCGAGCTGGCGCGCGCCGCGTACCGGCCGTACCGGGACATGCTGCGGACGGTGCTGCGGCACGCGGGCGCGATCCGCATCGACCACGTCATCGGGCTGTTCCGGCTGTGGTGGGTGCCGGAGGGCAACGGCGCCGCCGAGGGTGCGTACGTGCGCTACGACCACGAGGCGCTCGTCGGGATCCTCGCGCTCGAGGCGCAGCGTGCCGGCGCCGTCGTCATCGGCGAGGACCTCGGCACCGTCGAGCCGTGGGTGCGCGACTACCTCGCCGAGCGCGGCGTGCTCGGCACGTCCGTCCTGTGGTTCGAGCAGACGCCCGACGGCCCGCTGCCGCCCGAGCGGTACCGCCGCGAGGTGCTCGCGACCGTGACCACGCACGACCTGCCGCCCACCGCGGGGTACCTCGCGGGGGAGCACGTGCAGCTGCGCGACCGGCTCGGCCTGCTCACCAAGCCGCTGCGCGAGGTGCAGGCCGAGGCCGTCGCGGAGCGCGACCGCATGCTCGACGCGCTGCGCGAGCGGGGCGTCCTCGGCGCCGACCCGTCCGAGCGCGAGGTCGTCGAGGCGCTGCACCGGTGGGTGCTCGCGACGCCGTCCGTGCTGGTGGGCGTCTCGCTCGCCGACGCGGTGGGGGAGCGGCGTGCGCAGAACCAGCCCGGCACCGACCAGGAGTACCCGAACTGGAAGGTGCCGCTCGCCGACGGCACCGGCACGGTGGTGCTCCTCGAGGACCTGATGACCAGCCCCCGGCTCGCGTCGCTCGCGCGCGTCATGAACGAGGGATGACGCCCGGTCCGGTGCCGGCGGCGCCGGACCCGCTGCCGCGGCGCGTGCGCGTCGTGGGCAACTCCGGCGCGGGCAAGACGACGTACGCGCGGGCCCTCGCCCGTGCGCTCGGGGTCCCGCACGTGGAGCTCGACGACGTGTTCTGGGCGCCCGGCTGGGTGCACCGCGACGCCGCGGAGGGCCGCGCCGACCTCGCCGGCCGGCTCGCGGGCGCGTCGGGCTGGGTCGTCGACGGCAGCTGGCAGTCGCGGCTCGGCGGCATGCTCGACGACGCCGACACGGTCGTGTGGCTCGACTACCCGCGGCGCACCGTCATGGCGCGCGTCGTGCGCCGCACGCTGCGCCGCGGCGTCACCCGGCAGGAGCTGTGGCACGGCAACCGCGAGCGGCTGGTGAACCTCCTGCGCCGCGACCCGGAGCAGAACATCGTCCGCTGGGCGTGGACGATGCACGACGCCTACCGGGAGAGGTACGCCGCGCTCGCCGCCGCCGGGACGACCCGGGTCGTGCGGCTCGGCTCACCCCGGGAGGCGGCGGCGTTCCTGCGCGCGGTGACGGACGCCGGCTGACCCCCGCGCGGGCCGTCCGGTCACGCCGGACCGTGTCGACGCGCCGAGGGGCGACGCGCGTGCGCGTCGCCCCTCGGGCCGGGTCGGTGTCCCGACGCGCCGGTGCCGGCCCGGCGGTGGTCAGCCCCGGCGGCGGTCCGCCTCCTGCGCCGCGAGCGCCCGGCGGACGCCGTCTCGCGACTCGCCGACGAGGCGCCGCAGCGCCGGCGGCGCGTCGGGGTGCGCCTCGAGCCACGCGTCGGTGGCGCCGAGCACGTCGACGTCCGCGTGGTCGGCGAGCAGCGTCGGGTACAGGCCCAGCACCACGTTCTGCGCCATCTCGTTCGTCTTCTGCGTCCACACGCGCTCGAGGTCCGCGAAGTACGGCTCGACCCACGGCAGCAGCAGCGCGACGTCGTGCACGCGCGCGAACCCGCTGATCGTGGCGGCCTGCAGGGCGTTGGGCAGCTCGTCGCCGGTGACGACGGCGGCCCACGCGCGCTCCTTGGCCTCGGGCGTCGGCACCGCGGCGCGGGCCGCGGCGGCCGCCCGCTGACCCGTCGCGGTCGGGTCCTGGGACAGCTGGGCCGCCACGTCGGTCTCGCCGGCGCGGCCGCCGGCGACGAGCGCCGTCAGCAGCTCCCAGCGCAGGTCGGTGTCGACGGACAGGCCCTCGAGCGTGCGCCGGCCGTCGAGCAGGTCGGCGACCGCGTCGAGCTGCGCGTCGGTGCGGGCGCGGCCCGCGAACGCCTTGACGAGCTGGAGCTGCTGGTCCGACCCGGCGGGCGCGGCCCCGGCGAGCTCGAGCAGGCGGTCCGCGGCGGCCGTCGACGTCGCCTCGCGGTGCTCGGGCGCGACGTAGAGGTCGAGCGTCGTCGTGAGCTGGCGGAGCAGGACCAGCACGACGGACGAGTCGGTCTCGTGCGCGACGTTCCCGAGCACGAGGTCGACGAAGTCGCGCGCGGGCGTCTCGCCGTCGCGCGTGGCGTCCCACGCGGCCGCCCACACGAGCGTGCGCGGCAGCGAGTCCGTGAACGCGCCGAGGTGCGCGATGGCCGTGGCCATCGACTGCGGGTCGAGGCGCACCTTCGCGTACGCGAGGTCGTCGTCGTTGACGAGCAGCAGGTCGGGCCGCGCGCGGCCGACGAGGTCGGGCACCTCGGTGCGCGGGCCGTCGACGTCGAGCTCGACGCGCACGGTCCGCACGAGACGCGGCGTGCCGTCGACGTCCTGCACGTCGTACCCGCCGACGGCCAGGCGGTGCGGCCGCTGCGTCGGGTGCTCGTCGGGGACCTCCTGGACCACGGCGAACGACGTGACGACGCCCGCGTCGTCGACCTCGAGCTCGGGGCGCAGCAGCGTGACGCCGGCCTTCTCGAGCCACAGCGCGGACCACGCGGACAGGTCGCGGCCGCTCGTGGCCTCCAGCTCCGACAGCAGGTCGCGCAGCTGCGTGTTGCCCCACGCGTGCGTGGCGAAGTAGGCGCGCACGCCGGCGAAGAACTGCTCCTGGCCGACCCACGCGACGAGCTGCTTGAGCACCGAGGCGCCCTTGGCGTACGTGATGCCGTCGAAGTTCACCTCGACGTCCTCGAGGTCGCGCATGTCGGCGACGATCGGGTGCGTCGACGGCAGCTGGTCCTGCCGGTACGCCCACGACTTCTCGAGCGAGGAGAAGGTCGTCCACGCGGCCGTCCACGGCGTCGCCTCGGCCGTCGCGAGCGTCGACGCGTACTCGGCGAACGACTCGTTGAGCCACAGGTCGTCCCACCAGCGCATCGTCACGAGGTCGCCGAACCACATGTGCGCGAGCTCGTGGAGGATCGTCACGGCCCGGCGCTCGACGGTCGCCTCGGGCACCTTGGAGCGGAAGACGTACGACTCGAGGAACGTCACCGCGCCCGCGTTCTCCATGGCGCCGGCGTTGAACTCCGGCACGAAGAGCTGGTCGTACTTCGCGAACGGGTACGCGACGCCGAACCGCTCCTCGTAGAAGCGGAAGCCCGCGCGCGTGACGTCGAGGATGTTGTCGGTGTCGAGGTGCTGCGCGAGCGAGGCGCGGCAGTACACGCCGAGCGGGATCGTGCGGCCGTCGGAGCTCACGAGCGTGTCGTGCTCACCGTGGTACGGCCCCGCGATGACGGCGGTGACGTACGACGACAGGCGCGGGGTCGGCTCGAACCGCCACGTCGCGGTGCCCTCGTCGCGCCCGCCGTTGCGGTTGCGGCCACCCTCGACGCGCGTCGGCTCGCCGACCTGCGGGTAGTTCGACACGACGGTCCAGTGCGCGGGCGCCGTCACCGTGAACGTGAACTCGGCCTTGAGGTCGGGCTGCTCGAACACCGCGAAGACGCGGCGGGAGTCGGCGACCTCGAACTGGCTGTACAGGTAGACCTCGTCGTCGACGGGGTCGACGAACCGGTGCAGGCCCTCGCCCGTGTGCATGTAGGCGCAGTCCGCGACGACGCGGAGCTCGTTCTCCGCGGCGAGGTCGTCCAGGCGGATGCGGGAGTCGGACACGACCTCGGCGGGGTCCAGCGCACGGCCGTTGAGCACGACCTCGTGCACCGCGGGCGCGATGAGGTCGACGAACGTGCTCGCGCCCGGCGTGGCGGAGAACCGCACCGTCGTCGTGGACCCGAACGTCTTGGGGCTCGTCGTCAGGTCCAGCACGACGTCGTACGCGTGGGTGCGCACGACGGAGGCGCGCTCGGCGGCCTCGGCGCGGGTGAGGTTCTCTCCGGGCACGGGTCGGCTCCGATCGGTCGGCGGCGGTGGCCGCGAGGGGTGGTGCGGCGATCGATCATGCCACGGCCGTCCGCGCGCGCCGCCGGTCCGTGCCCCTCCGGTTTCGCCGCTCCGGACGGGGTGTGATGGGCTTGCCCCCGCGCGACGCCGACGCCCCGCCCGAGGGCGCCCGTCGCCCCTGTCGGAAGGAGCACCCGTGCCCGTCGTCGACTTCTGGTTCGACCCCGCCTGCCCGTGGGCCTGGATGACGTCGCGGTGGATGGACGATGTCGCGCGCGTGCGCGACATCGAGGTCCGCTGGCACGTCATGAGCCTGTCGGTCCTCAACGAGGGCCGCGACCTGCCCGAGGACTACCGCCGGTCGATGGACGCCGCGTGGGGACCCGTGCGCGTGCTGGTCGCCGCCGCGCGCGACCACGGCGACGAGGTCCTCAAGCCGCTGTACGACGCGATGGGCACGCGTCGCCACCCCGGCGGCCGCCGCGACACCGACGCGATCGTCGCGGAGTCGCTCGCGGAGGTCGGCCTGCCCGCCTCGCTCGCCGACGTCGCGGGCACGCAGCAGGTGGACGACCTGCTGCGCGCGTCCCACGCGGGCGCGATGGAGCTCGTCGGCGACGAGGTCGGCACGCCCGTCGTCGCGATCGACGGCGTCGGGTACTTCGGGCCCGTCATCACGCCGGCCCCGACGGGCGAGGACGCCGGCCGGCTCTTCGACGGGCTCGCGCTCGTCACGAGCGTGCCCGGGTTCTACGAGCTGAAGCGCACGCGCACGGTGGGGCCGATCCTCACCGACGCCGACGCGGCGGCGGTGCGGGGGTCCTGATGGCCGGTCGCGGGCTCGCCGGGCTCTCGCCCGGCATGCGGGCGTTCCTCGCCGTGGACGCCGTGCTCGTGGTGCTGCTCGTGGTGCTGTTCCTCGCGGTGCCGCGGGGCGGCGGCGACGCCGGCGCGGGGGAGGCGACGGCCTCCCCGACCGCGACGGGCGGTGCGACGCCCACGGCGGAGGCGACCGCCGAGGCGGTGGCGTTCGCGCTGCCGAGCGGCAACATCGCGTGCGACATGAGCGCCGGCGGCGTCGAGTGCCGCATCGCGAGCTTCACCTACGCCGCCCCCGAGGTGGCCGGCTGCGAGGGGACCACCGGCAACGTCGTCCGCCTCGACGCGCAGGGGTTCGCGTTCGTCTGCGTCGAGGGCGACCCGCCCGTCGCCGCCGGCGCCGGCGTGCCGGTGCTCGAGTACGGCTCGCAGGAGTCGGCCGGGGAGTACACGTGCCGCTCCGGCACCGACGGGGTGACGTGCACGGGCTCCGGCGGCGTCGGGTTCCGGCTCGCGCGCGCGGACTGGACCGAGCTGCCCTGACCGAGCCGCCCTGAGCGAGCTGCCCTGACCGAGCCGCCCCGACGACGGCGCCGGTGCCCCGTCCCGCGGGACGGGGCACCGGCGCGACGCGTCACCAGATGTGGACGCGGTCCTCCGGGTCGAGCCACAGGGCGTCGCCCGGCTGCACGTCGAACGCCGTGTAGAACTCGTCGATGTTGCGCACGACCCCGTTGCAGCGGAACTCGTCCGGCGCGTGCGGGTCGATCGCCAGGCGGCGGACGACCTCCTCGTCGCGGCCCTTCGTGCGCCACGACTGCGCCCAGCCGAGGAACACGCGCTGCAGCCCGGTGTACCCGTCGAGGACGGGCGCCTCCTCGAGCGGGCGGCCGAGCGCGATGCGGTAGGCCGTGATGGCGATCGCGAGGCCGCCGAGGTCGCCGATGTTCTCCCCGACGGTGAGCTCGCCGTTGACGTGGTGGCTGCCGCCGAGCTGCGCGGGCGAGTAGCCGGAGTACTGGTCGACGAGCGCCTTCGTGCGCCGCTCGAACTCGGCGCGGTCCTCGGCCGTCCACCAGTCCTCGAGCCGGCCGTCGCCGTCGTACTTGGACCCCTGGTCGTCGAACCCGTGGCCGATCTCGTGGCCGATGACCGCGCCGATGCCGCCGAAGTTCACGGCGTCGTCCGCGTCCGCGTCGAAGAACGGTGGCTGCAGGATCGCGGCGGGGAAGACGATCTCGTTCATGCCCGGGTTGTAGTAGGCGTTGACCGTCTGCGGCGTCATGAACCACTCGTCGCGGTCGATCGGCCTGCCGATCTTGCCGAGCTCGCGGTCCTGCTCGAAGGCGTTGGCGCGCCGCACGTTGCCGAGCAGGTCGTCGGCGCGGACCTCGAGCGCCGAGTAGTCGCGCCAGCGGACGGGGTAGCCGATCTTCGGCGTGAAGGCGTCGAGCTTCGCGAGCGCCTTGGCGCGCGTCTCCTCGCCCATCCAGTCGAGCCGCTCGATCGACTCGCGGTACGCCTCGACGAGGTGCCCGACGAGGGTGTCCATCCGCTCCTTGTGCGTGGGCGGGAAGTGCCGCTCGACGTACACCTTGCCGACGGCCTCGCCGAGCGCGCCCTGCACCAGGCCGACGCCACGCTTCCAGCGGTCGCGGATCTCCTGCGTCCCCGTGAGCGTGCGCCCGTAGAAGTCGAAGTTCGCCTGGACGAGCGCGTCGGTGAGGTACGGCGCCCGCGACGAGACGACGTGGTAGGTCGCCCACGCCTGCCAGTCGGCGAGCGGGACCTCGGTCCACGCCTGGGCGAACGCCTCCGCGAACGAGGGCTCGCGCACGACGAGCCGGTCGAGCGCCCCCGCGGGCGCGCCGAGCGCGGCCGCCCACGCGCTCCAGTCGAAGCCGGGCGCGCGCTGCGCGAGCTCCGCCAGCGTCATCGCGTTGTACGTGAGGTCGGCGTCGCGGTCCTTGACGACGTCCCAGTGCGCCGCCGCCAGCCGCGTCTCGAGCGCGACGACGCGACGCGCGAGGTCCTCCGGGTCACCGCCGGCGACGACGCCCGAGACGTCCTGCACGAGGCCGAGCATCCGGGCGACGTGCGGCGTGTACGCCGCGAGCACGGCCGCGTGCTGCTCCTCGCGGTAGTACGCCTCGTCGGGCAGGCCGAGGCCGCCCTGCACGAGGTGCACGACGTACGTGTCGGGGTCCTTCGCGTCGTTGTCGACGTAGAACTCGACGACGCCCGCGCCGCCGGTGCGCTGCAGCGCGCCCAGCGCGTGGGTCAGCGCCTCGCGGGTCGTCGCGTCGTCGACGGGGGCGAGGTCCGCGCGCAGCGGCTCGACGCCCGCCGCCTCCACGGCGTCGGTGTCCATGAAGCTCGCGTACAGCGCGCCGATCTTCGCCTCGACGCCGGCGGCGTCGCCGTCGACCGCGGCGGCCGCCGCGTCGGTGATGATGTCGCGGACCTGGCGCTCGGCCTCGTCGTAGAGGGCGCGGAAGGTGCCGTCCATCGCACGGTCCGGCGGGATGACGTGCGAGGCGGCCCACCGGCCGTTCACGTGCGCGTACAGGTCGTCCTGGGGGCGCGCGGCCGGGTCCAGGTCCTCGAGGGGGAGTCCGCTGCGGGTCATGCGCGACAGCCTACGGACGCCGCGTGCGTGGGGGCCCGCAGGCTGCGGCAGGATGAGCACATGCGCATCCACGTCGCCGCCGACCACGCCGGGTACGAGCTCAAGGCCGCGCTCGTCGAGCACCTGCGCGCCGCCGACCACGAGGTCGTGGACCACGGCGCGCACGAGTACGACAAGGAGGACGACTACCCCTCCTTCTGCATCGCGGCCGGCGAGGCCGTCGTCGCCGACCCGGGCTCGCTCGGCGTCGTCATCGGCGGCTCCGGCAACGGCGAGCAGATCGCCGCCAACAAGGTCACCGGCGTGCGGGCCGCGCTCGCGTGGAACCTCGACACCGCGCGCCTGGGCCGCCAGCACAACGACGCGAACGTCGTGGCGGTCGGCGCCCGTCAGCACTCGGTCGACGAGGCGCTCGAGCTCGTCGACGCGTTCGTCGCCGAGCCGTTCAGCGGCGACCCGCGCCACCAGCGTCGCATCGACGAGATGGCCGCGTACGAGCGCTCGCGCGGCTGACGTCAGAAGACCCAGCTGCACACCGGCGCGACCGGCCAGGTGAACGCCGCCGCGACGGCCGGGACGTCGAGGCCGTCGCGCACGCGCACGAGCCCGGCGGCGGCCTGCGCGGCCATCGAGCGCCCGCCCAGGTACAGCGCGCCGAGCTCGCGCACGTCCAGCGACACGTCCGGGTCCGCGCCGGTCCGCACGACCTCGGCCGCCCCGGACGCGTCCGCCACGAGCCGCCAGCGACCGGCGTTCGCGGGCACCAGCGCGTCGGTGACGTCGAGGACGACGTCGACCGGTGCGGCGTAGCGCCGGCCGGCCAGCGCCGCCGGCAGGTCGAGCACCCGTACCCAGACGTTGTCGCTCACGCGCGGCCGCGCGGGGCGCGCGTCGACGAGCAGGTGCGTCAGCGGGTCGTCGACCGCGAGGGCCGGCGACTCGACCGTGGTGGTGAGGTCGAGGTCGAGCAGGAACGACCAGAGCCGGTGCGTGGCCGCGGCGTCCAGCGCGAGCACCTGGCGCACCCGCACGACGGCCGACGGCCCCGTCGGCTCCCACTGGGCCTTGCGCGCGAACGCGGCGGCGCCGCGCACCTCGCCGGACGCGTCGACCACGGTGGCGAGCAGCAGCGGCTCGGCGCCGTCGCGCCACGGCGCCGGGTCGACGAGCGCGCGCACGCGCAGCTCGGGCGTCGGCCGGGTGGCCCAGCCCGGACGGTGCGCCATCCGCTCGTGCAGGTCCTGCACGAGTGCGCCGTGCCGCGCCTCGTCGGCGGCCTCCAGCCGGACGCCCAGCTCCTCGCTGCCGGGCACGGGCCGCAGGGCGGCACGGCGGGGCAGCGTCAGGTGCAGCTCGTCCGCGGCCGACCCGTAGCCGAACCGGCCGTAGATCCCCGCCTCCGCGGCGAACAGTGCGGAGACGACCTCGCCGCGCGCGAGCGCGCGGTCGAGGTGCGCCCGGATCATCGCCCGCAGGAGCCCGCGGCGACGGTGCTCCGGCCGCACCCCGACCCACGTGAGGCCCGCGCACGGCACGACGCCGCCCGGGACGGGCAGGCGGAAGGGGTAGGACCCGTGCACCGCGGCGAGCGTCCCGTCGGGCGCCTCCAGGGCGACCATGCGGTCGGCGGGCACCGGGAACGGCACGACGTCGTCGACCGCGGGGTCGGGCGGGATGACGAACGCGAGGCGGTCGACGGCGAGGAACTCGTCCTGCCGCTCGGCGGGGACCTGCAGGACGCGGTAGCCGTCGGGGAGCTCGCTCATGCGGGCCATCGTGGCGGAGCCGGCAGCGGCGCGGCACCCCCTTTCCGTGCGCCCCCCCCCGCCGGCGCGCCCGCGGGGCGGCGCCGCCCCGCGGCGCGTCCCAGCGCCTAGCCTCGGGGGATGAGCGAGCGGCGCGGCACCGACGTCGGCGCCGGCGCCCGCGCCCGCCGGCTCCTGCGGCGCGCCACCCGGTCGGGGTCGCAGGGCCTGCTCGTCGTGCTCCTCGTGGTGGGGGCGCTCGCGCTCGCCGTCGGCGTCGAGCGCGACCCGCGCTGGTTCGCGCCCTCGTCGTTCGTCCTGCTGCTGGTCGTCGCGACGTCCGTGCTGCGGTGGCGCCCGCTGCTCGTCGTCGTCGGCGTGGTGCTCGTCGCCGTCGTGGCGCTCGCGCTCGCCGCGGTGCCGACGCTCACGCCCGGAGCGGCCGTCGTCCTGCTCCTCGCGTGCGCCGCCGTGCTCGTGTTCGCGTGGGAGCGGGAGCGGCTCGGCCTGCAGGGCGCGCCCGGGGCGCTCATGCTCGTGGACCTGCGCGACCGGCTCGCCGCCGGCGGGCGCGTGCCGCCGCTGCCGCCGGGCTGGCACGCCGACGTCGAGGTGCGGTCGGCGCACGGCGCCGGCTTCTCGGGCGACTTCGTCGCGACGCGCCTGGTGGACGGGCACCGCCTCGAGATCGCCCTCGTCGACGTGTCGGGCAAGGGCCAGGCCGCCGGCGTCCGCTCGCTGCAGCTGTCCGGCGCGCTCGGCGGGCTGCTCGGCGCCATGCCCCCGGACCGGTTCCTCGCAGCGGCCAACGACTACCTGCTGGACCAGGGCTGGGACGAGGGGTTCGCGACCGCGGTGCACCTCGCCGTCGACCTGCGGACCGGGGCCTGGTCCGTCGCGTCCGCGGGACACCCGCCGCCCGTGCACCTCGACGCCGCCACCGGCCGCCTCGAGCTGCTCGGCACGGCCGCCGGCCCGGCGCTCGGCGTGGTCCCGGGCATCGCACCCGGCGTGCGCACGGGCGTCCTCGGGCGCGGCGACGCGGTCGTGCTCTACACCGACGGGCTCGTCGAGGCGCCCGGCCGGGACGTCGACCAGGGCATCGACCGGCTGCTGGGCGTCGTGGAGGAGGTCGTGGCGGCGGGGGGCGGCGGCGCGGCGGCCGTGCTGGCGGGCGTGCGGACCGGCGAGGACGACGACCGGGCCGTCGTCGTCGTGCGGCGCGGCTGACCGTGGACGAGTCGTACGCCGCCGCGGTGCTCGACGTGGTCGCGGCCGTGCCGCCCGGCCGCGCCATCACCTACGGGCTGGTCGCCGAGGTCGTGGCGGACCGCGCGCTCGCGGCCGGCCGCCCGGCGCGCGGCGGCCCGCGCCAGGTGGGGCAGGTCCTGGCCCGTGGGGACGCCGACGTGCCGTGGTGGCGCGTCGTGAACGCGGCCGGGTCACCGCCCGCGCACCACCGCGCGCGGGCGCTCGCCCACCTGCGCGCCGAGGGCACGCCGCTGACGCCCGACGGCACGCGGGTGCGGCTGCGCGCCGCCGTGTGGTTCCCGGAGGACTGAGCCGGCGGACGCACGGCCCGGACGCCGCGGCCCGGTCGTCGCGAGGACGGCCGGGCCGGGGCGGTGCGCCCGGGGGCGGCGGAGGAGGTCAGCCGAGCGCGCGCCGCGAGCTGATCACGCCCGTGTCGAACCCGGCGAGGTGCAGCCCGCCGTGGAACCGCGCGTGCTCGATCTTCACGCACCGGTCCATCACGACCTGCAGGCCGGCCTCCTCGCCGCGGCGGGCGACGTCCTCGTGCCACGAGCCGAGCTGCAGCCACAGCGTCCGCGCGCCCACGGCCACCGTCTCGTCCAGCACGGTCGGCAGGTCGTCGTGCCGGCGGAACACGTCGACGAGGTCGGGCACCACCGGCAGGGCGTCGAGCGACGGGTACACCGGGTGTCCGAGGATCTCGGTGGCGCGAGGGTTGACGAAGTACACGTCGTACGGCGAGCTCGACAGCAGGTAGGTCGAGACGAAGTAGGACGCGCGGGCCGGGTTGGCCGACGCGCCGACGATCGCGATCGACCGCGTGCCCCGCAGGATCGACAGGCGCTCCGGGGCGCTCGGCCCCTGCCACGTGCGCGCGCTCACCGGGCCACCGCCGTCGCGTCCGCCGCGCCGCCGACGGGTGCGCCCGACCGGTCGAGCCCGGTCGCGGCCGTCAGCGCCTGGTCGAGGTCCCACACGATGTCCTCCGGGTCCTCGAGGCCGACGCTGATGCGCACGAGGTCCTCCGGGACCCCGGCGGCGACGAGCTGGTCGGCCGACAGCTGCTGGTGCGTCGTCGACCCGGGGTGGATGACGAGCGTGCGCGCGTCGCCGACGTTGGCGAGGTGGCTCGCGAGCTGGAGCGCCTCGATGAACCGGCGCCCGACCTCGCGGCCGGGCAGGTCGGCGGTCTCGCGCAGACCGAACGCGAACACCGAGCCGGGCCCGAGCGGCAGCAGGTCGCGCGCGCGGTCGTGGTGCGGGTGCGACGGCAGGCCGGCCCACAGCACGTAGCCGACGCGCGGGTCGGCCTCGAGC
Organism: Cellulomonas pasadenensis; assembly: GCF_047229365.1. Classification (NCBI taxonomy): domain Bacteria; kingdom Bacillati; phylum Actinomycetota; class Actinomycetes; order Micrococcales; family Cellulomonadaceae; genus Cellulomonas; species Cellulomonas pasadenensis. The sequence continues at coordinate 18,109 of NZ_JBFTEP010000059.1, forward strand.
CACTCGGCGACGACGCGCGCGTTGGCGAGGTGCGCGTCGAGCCGCTGCGGCAGCGTCTCGACGCCCTGCAGCAGCTGGAACGCGGACTGGGGGGACAGCGCGGGACCGATGTCGCGCAGCTGCTCCGAGCGGAGCTTGGTGAGGAACCCGTACTCGCCGAAGTTCTCCCACCACCGCACGCCGCCGTAGGAGGCGACGGGGTCCGTCATCTGCGGGAACTTGCCGTTGCCCCAGTCGAACCGGCCGGACTCCACGACGACGCCGCCGAGCGTCGTGCCGTGCCCGCCGAGGAACTTCGTGGCCGAGTGGATGACGATGTCGGCCCCGTGCTCGAGGGGCCGCACGAGGTACGGCGTCGTGAGCGTGGAGTCGACGACGAGCGGGACGCCGGCCGCGTGCGCGACCTCGGCGAGACCGGCGAGGTCCGCGACCTCGCCGGACGGGTTCGCGACGACCTCGGTGTAGACGACCTTCGTCTCCGGGCGGATCGCCGCGGCGTAGTCGGCCGGGTCGGTGCCGCGCACGAACGTCGTCTCGACGCCGAACCGGCGCAGCGTCACGTCGAGCTGCGTCACGGTGCCGCCGTACAGCTGCGCGGACGCGACGACGTGGTCGCCGGCGCCCACGAGCGCCGCGAACGTGATGAACTCCGCCGCCATGCCCGACGACGTGGCGACCGCGCCGATGCCGCCCTCGAGCGACGCGATGCGCTCCTCGAGCGCGGCGACGGTGGGGTTGCCGATCCGGGAGTAGATGTTCCCGTACTTCTGCAGCGCGAACAGGTTCGCCGCGTCGGCGGTGTCCTGGAAGACGAACGACGTCGTCTGGTAGATCGGCACGGCCCGCGCGCCGGTCGCGGCGTCGGGGATGCCGCCGGCGTGCAGGGCGCGGGTGCGGAAGCCGAAGCGGTGGTCGCTCACGGTGCTCCTGTCAGGGGGACGGTGCCGCGGGGGCGGCGGTGGTGCGGGTCAGGACGGGGTGCGCAGGCCGGCGGCCGCGACGAGCGCGGCCACCTGGTCGACGGCCCACGGGTTCTGCAGCGACGTGGTGTCGCCGAGGGGCGTGCCCTCGACGAGCTGCGTGAGCAGCCGACGCATGATCTTGCCCGATCGCGTCTTCGGGACCTCCGGCACCACCAGCACGTGGCGGGGCTTGGCGACCGGCCCGATCCCCGCCGCGACGTGCGCGCGCAGCGCCTCCCGCACGTCGTCGGCGGCGGCGAGCCACGCGGCGTGGTCGTCGACGGGCCCGGGCGGCGTGCTGGGGACGACGAACGCGGCGATCGCCTGCCCGGTCACGGGGTCGGTCACGCCGGCGACCCCGGCCTCGCCGACGGCGGGGTGCGCGACGAGCGCGGACTCGACCTCGATGGTCGACAGCCGGTGGCCGGAGACGTTGATGACGTCGTCGATGCGCCCGAGCAGCCACACGTACCGGTCCTCGTCGTACGACGCGCCGTCGCCCGCGAGGAAGTACGCGCCGGCCGGGCCGTGACCCGCGAACCGCCGCCAGTACGCGTCGAGGTAGCGCTGCGGGTCGCGCCATACCGTGCGCGCCATGCCCGGCCACGGGCGCTCGACGACGAGGAACCCGCCCTGGCCGGGACCGACCTCCACGCCGTCGTCGTCCACGACCTTGGCGGCGACGCCCGGCAGCGGCCGCGTCGCCGACCCGGGCTTGAGCGTCGTGACGCCGGGCAGGGGCGCGATCATCGCGGCGCCGGTCTCGGACTGCCACCACGTATCGACGACGGGCGCGCCGTCGGCGCCGAACGTGCGCCGGAACCACACCCACGCCTCGGGGTTGATCGCCTCGCCGACCGTGCCGAGCAGGCGGATCGTGGACAGGTCGTACGGCGTGCCGTCCTCGCGCGTCGGCAGGTCGTCGCCGAACCACGTCATGAACGTCCGGATCAGCGTGGGCGCCGTGTAGTACGTCGTGACCCCGTAGCGCTCGACGACCTCGAGGTGCCGGGCCCGGTGCGGGGCGTCCGGGACGCCCTCGTAGATCACCTGCGTCGCGCCGTTCGCGAGCGGTCCGTAGAGCACGTACGTGTGCGCGGTGACCCACGCGAGGTCGGCGGTGCACCAGTGCACGTCGTCGGACTTGTGGTCGAACGCCGCCCAGTACGACCACGCCGCGTGCGCGAGGTAGCCGCCCGAGGTGTGCACGAGGCCCTTCGGCTTCCCCGTCGTGCCCGACGTGTAGATGACGAACAGCGGGTGCTCCGCGTCGAACGACGCCGGCTCGTGCACGTCCGCGGCCGTGTCGACGACGTCGTGCCACCAGACGTCGCGGCCCTCGGTCCACGGCACGTCCTGCCCGGTGCGGCGCACGACGAGCACGTGCTCGACGTGGTCCAGGCCCGCGACCGCCGCGTCGGCGGTCGACTTGACCTCGACATCGACGCCCCGGCGGACCTGGCCGTCGCTCGTCACGAGCACCTTCGCGCCCGTGTCCTGCACGCGGAACCGCAGCGCCTCGGCGGAGAAGCCGCCGAACACGAGCGAGTGCACGGCGCCGATCCGCGCGATCGCGAGCGTCACGACGACGGTCTCGGCGAGCACGGGCAGGTAGACGACGACGCGGTCGCCGGGACCGACACCGAGCGCCGTCAGGGCGTTCGCCGCGCGCGACACCTCGCGCTGCAGCTCGGCGTACGTCAGCGAGCGGCGGTCGCCGCGCTCACCCTCCACGTGCAGGGCGACGACGTCGCCCCGGCCCTCGTCGACGTGCCGGTCCACGCAGTTGACCGCGACGTTGAGCCGCCCGCCGACGAACCAGCGCGCCTCGGGCACCGTCAGCTCGTCCGCGGCGCCGCCGGGCACGGGCACCGGCGGTGCCCACGTGTGGGCCGTGTGCCAGGGTGCGTCCCAGCGCAGCCGGCGCGCGGCGTCCTCCCAGAACGCGACGGGGTCGGCCTCGGCGCGCTCCCACGCGTCGGGGCCGACGTTCGCGGCCGCCGCGAGGTCGGCCGGCGGCGCGTACGTGCGCGTCTCGGTCTGCAGGGCCGTGAGGGTGCTCATGCGTACCTCCGCAGCAGCGCGCGCTCGCCGAGCGCGACGAGCGAGTCCGACAGCTTGCCGATGACCGCGAGCAGCACGATGGCCAGCAGGATGCGGTCGACGCGTCCGTTCTGCTGCGAGTCGTTGAGCAGGAAGCCCAGGCCCATCGAGGACGCGATGAGCTCGGCGGCGACGAGGAACAGCCACGCCTGCGCGAGCGCGAGCCGCAGGCCCGACAGCACCGACGGCAGGACCGCGGGCAGCTGCACGGCCTGGAGCAGCCGCACGCCGCGCAGGCCGAACGCGCGGCCCGCCTCCACCAGGTGCGGGTCGACGTGCCGCAGCGCGGCCGCGACGGTCGTGCAGACCGGGAAGAACGCGCCGATCGCGATGAGGATCACCTTGGAGTCCTCGCCGATCTTGAACCACAGGATGAGCAGCGGCACCCACGCGAGCGACGGCACCGCGCGCACCGCGCCGAGCAGCGGCGCGAGCAGCACGTCGGCGGCCCGCGAGAGCCCGACGAGCGAGCCGAGCAGCAGGCCGACGGCGCCCCCGGCGACGAACCCGATGAGCACGCGCTGCAGCGAGATCGCGACGTGGGTCTGCAGCTCGCCGCGCGCGAGGAGGTCCACGCCCGCGTCCCACACGGACGCCGGTGCGGGCAGCTGGTACGGCGGCACGAGCCCGCCCGTCGTCACCGCCTGCCACACGCCGAGCAGGAGGAGCGGGAGCAGCGCGCCACCGACGACGCGCACGAGCGGGCGAGCCCAGAAGCCGCCGCGGGGGCGGCGGGCCGCGGGCGCCCCACCGGGCGCCGCGGT
>NZ_JBFTEP010000060.1:0-21781 GCF_047229365.1 Cellulomonas pasadenensis
AGAGTCTCGTGGGCTCGGAGATGTGTATTAGAGTCAGGTGCGGCGTCGCGCGGCTCGTCGGCCGCGACCGGCTGCTCGGCCTCGGCGGCGGCGGGCTCGGCCGGAGCCGGCTCGTCCGCGGTCACGGCGACCTCGTCGGTCGACGCGGTGGCGTCGTCGGCGGGAGCGGCGTCGTCCGCGGCAGCCGCGTCGTCGGCGGGAGGACCGGCCTCGGCGGGAGTACCGGCGTCGGCCGGCTCGGCGGGGACGTCGGCCGTGCCGGCCTCGTCCGTGGCGGTGGCCTCGTCCTGCGTCGCGTCCGTCGGCGCGGTCTCGTCCTGCGTGGCGTCGGCGGGTGCGGCGGCGCCCTGCGTCGGCTCGGCGACGGGCTGCTCGTCCGTGCCGTCGGCCGCGGCGGGCGCGGCCTCGGGGTCCGTGAGGGCGGGAGACTGCTCGGCGTCGTCCGCGGACGGCGTCGTCTGCTGCTCGGTCACTGGATCTCCACTCCCTCGATGATGACGTCCTGGACGGGCCGCTCGGTGCCCGGCTGCGTCCCGGCGTCAGCGATGGCCTGCACGACGTCCAACCCGGACGTGATGCGGCCGAACACGGTGTAGCCACCCGCCGTGTCGGACGGGATGGTCGAGTCCTCGTAGACGAGGAAGAACTGGCTGCCCATCGACTCGGCGTCGTTGCCGACGCGCGCCATGGCGAGGGTGCCGGCGGGGTAGACGTCGTCGGCCGGGGCGTTCTCGACCGGGCCCCAGCTGTACCCCGGGCCGCCCGTGCCGGTCGCGGTGGGGTCGCCGCACTGGAGCACGAAGATCCCGGACGGGACGAGGCGGTGGCAGAGCGTGCTGTCGAAGTACCCCTCGCGCGCGAGGGTGACGAAGTTGGCGACGGCCTGCGGTGCGGCGGCGCCGTCGAGCTCGACCTCGACCACGCCGACCGACGTCGTGAGCGTGCCCGTCCACGTGCGGCCCTCGGCGGCGGCCGGGTCGGGCACGACGCCGCCGTTGCCGGTGCGCGCGGGGAGGGAGGGAGCAGGGGTCGGCTCGGCGACGTCGCTCGCGGTCGGGGCGGCCTGCGGGGCGCCGTCGTCCTGGTTGAGCGCGACGGCGGCGACCACGCCGGTGCCGATGACGAGGGCACCCACGACGGACGCGGCGATGACGCGCTGGCGCTGCCGGCGCGTGCGCGCGGCCTCCTGCCGGGCCTGCCACTTCTCGTACCGTCGCCGCTCGTACTCGCGCTTGGAGTTCACCGCCACCCCTCGTGGTCGTGCCGGCGGCCGAGGCCGCGCCGCCGTCCGGACCCGCGCCGGACCCGGCACAGTCTAGGCAGGGCGCGGCGCGCCGCGGCCACCGGGTGCACCGGCGTGGCACGCGCGCACGCGGGGTCGGCGGCGCGGGCGCCCGCCCGCGCGCCCGGCGTCCGGTCTAGCGTGCGAGGCATGGAGATCCTGACGGTGGTGGCACCGGTGTTCGGCGCGCGGTGCTCGGTGGTGGTCGGCCCGGACGGGTCGTGCGTCGTCGTGGACGCCGGCGCGGGCGTCGGCGGACGGGTCCGCGCGCTCGTCGAGGCACGGGACCTGCGGCCCCGTGCGGTCCTCGCGACGCACGGGCACGCCGACCACACGTGGGACGCTCCCGGGCTGGCCGCCGCCTGGGACGTGCCCGTGGTGCTCCACGCCGCCGACGCGTACCGGCTCGCCGACCCGTTCGGCACCCTCGGTGCGCTCGACCCCCGGCACGACCCGCACGGGCCGCTGGCCCAGGCGCTCGGGGCCGCCGGCGTCGACGTCCGTGCGTGGCGGCCGCCCGCCCGGGTCGAGCCGTTCGGGTCGACGTCCGACGCCCGGTCGGACGACCTGCTGCTCGCGTGGGACGACGTGCGGCTCGTCGCCCGGCACGCACCGGGCCACACCGAGGGGTCGACGCTGTACCTGCTGGATGGCGACGGCGCGGCGCCGACCGTGCTGTCGGGCGACGTGCTCTTCGCGGGCAGCGTCGGGCGCACGGACCTGCCCGGTGGTGACGACGCCACGATGACCGCGACGCTGCGCGACGTCGTCGCGACGCTCCCGCCCGACGCCGTCGTCCTGCCCGGCCACGGTCCCGCGACCGACGTGCGCACCGAGCTGGCGACGAACCCGTACCTCGCCCGCGCGCGCTGACCCGCCGGACCGCCGGGACCGCCGGGACCGCCGGCCCCCGGGTGGCCGGGCCCGCCCGGGCCGGTGCCGGCGCGCCCCCACGCGTCTGGGATCATCGGGCGCATGGCGCGACCCACACCCCTGTCCGGATTCCCCGAGTGGCTGCCCGAGGGGCGGCTCGTCGAGCAGCACGTGCTCGACACCCTGCGGCGCACGTTCGAGCTGCACGGGTTCGCGGGGATCGAGACACGGGCGGTCGAGCCGCTCGACCAGCTGCTGCGCAAGGGCGAGACCTCCAAGGAGGTCTACGTGCTGCGCCGGCTGCAGGAGGACGCGGACGCCGAGGAGCAGGACCCGGGGCGCCGCCTCGGCCTGCACTTCGACCTGACCGTGCCGTTCGCGCGGTACGTGCTCGAGAACGCGGGGCACCTCGCGTTCCCGTTCCGCCGCTACCAGGTCCAGAAGGTGTGGCGGGGCGAGCGTCCCCAGGACGGGCGCTTCCGCGAGTTCGTGCAGGCGGACATCGACGTGGTGGGGGCCGGCGCGCTGCCGTACCACTACGAGGTCGAGCTGCCGCTGGTCATGGCCGACGCGCTGGCGGCGCTGCGGCCGATCGGCGTGCCGCCCGTCCGGATCCTCGTCAACAACCGCAAGGTCGCCGAGGGGTTCTACCGCGGCCTGGGTCTGACGGACGTCGATGCGGTGCTGCGGTCGATCGACAAGCTCGACAAGGTCGGGCCGGACGCCGTCGCGGACCTGCTGGTCGCCGAGGCGGGTGCGACGCCGGCGCAGGCGCAGGCGTGCCTGCGGCTGGCCGAGGTGCGCGGGGACGACGCGGGCGTCGTCGACCGGGTGCGCGCGCTGGCCGCCGAGCACGGCGCCACGACCGACCTGCTGGAGGAGGGGCTCGCCGAGCTCGGCGCCCTCGTCGCGGCGGCGGCCGAGCGGGCGCCCGGCGTCGTGGTCGCGGACCTGCGCATCGCCCGCGGCCTCGACTACTACACGGGCTCGGTGTACGAGACCGTCCTCGTCGGGCACGAGGACCTCGGCTCCATCTGCTCGGGCGGCCGGTACGACACGCTCGCGTCCGACGGGGCGACGACGTACCCGGGCGTCGGGCTGTCGATCGGCGTCTCCCGGCTGGTCTCGCGGCTGCTCGGCGCCGGTCTCGTGCGGGCGTCGCGGTCCGTCCCGACGGCCGTGCTCGTGGCGGTGACGTCGGAGGAGCGGCGCGGCCGGTCCGACGCGGTGGCCACGGCGCTGCGCGCGCGCGGCGTGCCGGTCGAGGTCGCGCCCAGCGCGGCGAAGTTCGGGAAGCAGATCCGGCACGCGGACCGGCGGGGGATCCCGTACGTCTGGTTCGTCGGCGACGGCGACGCCGACGGCGCGCCCGTCGCGGACCAGGTCAAGGACATCCGGTCGGGGGAGCAGGTGCCCGCCGACGCCGCGTCGTGGACGCCGCCGGCCGAGGACCTCTGGCCGCGGGTCGTCCCCGTCGACGCGGGCTGACGCGGGCGCGTCCTCCGCGGCGCCGGTGCGCACGGCCGGCCCGCGTCCCCCGGGGGCGCGGGCGGCGCCGCCGCCCTAGCGTGGCGCGCATGACGCACGTCCTCGACGCGACACCGCCCGCCGCCGAGCGCGTGACCCTCGACGGGCACATCGCCGGGGCCGGGAGCGAGGAGGGCACGCGCGTCGTCGTCGGCCGCTGGCTGCGGTCGCCGCTGGGGGCGTTCGCCGACGTCATGGTGGAGCGCCCGGACGGCACGCGCGTGCTGCTGGCCCCCCGCGAGGACGTGGCCGCCCTCGTCACCCGGCTGTACACGTTCGACGCCGTGCACGTCGTGGACGTGCGCGTCGCGGCCGACCGTGCCGGGCGGACGTGGACGGTGGCCGCCGGTCCGCTCGACGCCCGGCTCGCGATCGGCGGCCGCACGGCGGTGGGGCGGCTGCTGCACGGCCTGCCGCGTGCCGTGACGTCCGCCGACGCGACCGCCGGCGTCGTCGCCGCCGTCGCGGGCGTCGTGCTGCCAGGCGTCCGCACGCGCGGCACGGGGCGCGACGGCTCGCCGGAGCGGTACGCGGCGCACGACCAGCACGCGGTCGTCCGCCTCGACGCCCGCTGGGGCGACCGCTCGCTGGGCGCGCTGCGGCCCGTGGCGCCCCCGGTGCGGTTCGGGTTCTCCTCCGTGCCCGCCCGCCCGACCGTCACGGCCGTGCACGTGGTGATCGGCGCCCGACCCACCCGTTGACAGCCGTTCGAACACGTGTTCGACTGCACATGTGCGATGGGACGGGCAGAAGGTGGAGACCGCGGCCGCGGAGGCGGTGCTGCCGGGCATGGACGTGCGGACCCTGCCGGGCCTCGTCCGCAGCGTGCGGACGCCGGACTTCGCCGGGGTGACGTTCCACGAGGTGCTGTGCCGCAGCGCGCTCAACCGGGTGCCGGACGCGTCGTCCGTGCCGTTCCGCTGGACGGTCAACCCGATGCGCGGCTGCCTGCACGCGTGCGCCTACTGCTTCGCGCGGCCGACGCACGAGTACCTCGACCTGGGCGCCGGCCGGGACTTCGAGAGCCAGATCGTCGTCAAGACGAACGTGGTGGAGGTGCTCCGCGCCGAGCTGGGGCGGGCGACGTGGCGGCGCGAGCACGTCGCCCTCGGCACGAACACCGACCCCTACCAGCGGGCCGAGGGCCGGTACCGGCTCATGCCGGGGATCCTCGAGGCGCTCGCGTCGTCGGGCACGCCGTTGTCGGTGCTCACCAAGGGCACGCTGCTGCGCCGCGACCTGCCGCTGCTCGCCGACGTCGCGGCGGCCGGCGGGTCGGTCGCGGTCAGCATCTCGCTGGCGACCGTGGACGAGGAGCTGCAGCAGCTGCTCGAGCCGGGGACGCCCACGCCGCGCGCGCGGCTCGGGCTCGTGCGCGCGGTCCGGGACGCGGGTCTGCCGTGCGGGGTGCTCGTGGCGCCCGTGCTGCCGTGGCTGACCGACTCGGAGGAGCACCTGGACGCGCTGCTCGGCGCGCTGGCCGAGGCCGGGGCGACGGGGGTGAGCGTGATGGCGCTGCACCTGCGCGGCGCCGTGAAGCCGCTCATGGAGGACTGGCTGCGCACGCACCGGCCGGGTCTGCTCGCGCGGTACCGGCGGCTGTACGGACGGTCGGCGTACACGTCGGACGAGTACCGGCACTGGCTCGACGCGCGTGTCGGGCCGCTGCTGTCCCGGCACGGCTTCGCCGACCCCCGCGGGCACCGCGCGTGGCGGGCCGGGTCCACGTCGTGGCCCGCGGCGTCGGGCGGGCCGGCCGAGGCGTCGCCCGCGGCGGCGACCGTGCCGGCGCCCACCGTCGCCACCTTGTTCTAGGGCAGGTCCCAGGGCAGGCGCCGACGACGGCCCCGACCCGGCGGCCCGTCCGAGCGCGGCCCACTAGGATCGGGCGGGCGTCCTCGGGCGCTCCCGTTCCCCTCGACCACGAAGGACCACGCTGTGCTCCGCACCCACACCGCCGGCTCGCTGCGAGCCGAGCACATCGGCACCACCGTCACCCTCACCGGGTGGGTGGACCGCCGCCGCGATCACGGTGGGGTGGCGTTCGTCGACCTGCGGGACGCGTCCGGCATCGCCCAGGTCGTGATCCGCGACGAGGCCGTCGCGCACGGCCTGCGCGCCGAGTACGTGCTCCAGGTGACCGGTGAGGTCGGCCGGCGGCCCGAGGGCAACGAGAACAGCAACCTCGCCACCGGCGAGGTCGAGGTCGTGGCGCACGAGGTCGTCGTGCTCAACGAGTCCGCGCCGCTGCCCTTCCCGGTCTCGACGTCGCTCGACGAGCCCGTCGGCGAGGAGGCGCGCCTGCGGCACCGCTACCTCGACCTGCGCCGCCCGGCGCCCGCGCACGCGCTGCGCCTGCGGGCCAAGGCGAACGCGGCCGCGCGCCGCGTGCTCGACGCGGACGGCTTCGTCGAGGTGGAGACGCCCACCCTGACGCGCTCGACGCCCGAGGGCGCGCGCGACTTCGTCGTCCCGGCGCGCTTGGCGCCCGGCAGCTGGTACGCGCTGCCGCAGTCGCCGCAGCTCTTCAAGCAGCTGCTCATGGTCGGCGGGCTCGAGCGGTACTACCAGATCGCCCGCTGCTACCGGGACGAGGACTTCCGCGCCGACCGGCAGCCGGAGTTCACGCAGCTCGACGTCGAGGCGAGCTTCGTCGACCAGGACGACGTCATCGCGCTGGGCGAGAAGATCCTCGTCGCGCTGTGGGACCTCATCGGCTACACGGTGCCGACGCCGATCCCGCGCATGACGTACGCCGACGCGATGGAGCGGTACGGCACCGACAAGCCCGACCTGCGGTTCGGCCTCGAGCTGACCGACCTCACGTCGTACTTCGCGCAGACGCCGTTCCGCGTGTTCCAGGCACCGTACGTGGGCGCCGTCGTGCAGCCGGGCGGCGCCGCCACGCCGCGCCGCGGCTTCGACGCGTGGCAGGAGTGGGCCAAGCAGCGGGGGGCCAAGGGCCTCGCGTACGTGACGGTCGGCGAGGACGGCGAGCTCGGCGGCCCGGTCGCCAAGAACATCACCGACGAGGAGCGGGCGGGCCTCGCGGCGGCCGTGGGTGCGAACCCCGGCGACGCGGTGTTCTTCGCCGCCGGCTCGGCGTCGGACGCGCGCGCGCTGCTGGGCGCGGCCCGGCTCGAGATCGGTCGGCGCGGCGGGCTCGTCGACGAGGACGCGTGGTCGTTCGTGTGGGTCGTCGACGCGCCGCTGTTCAAGCCCACGGGCGAGGACGACGACGTCGCGGTCGGCGCCGGTGCCTGGACCGCCGTGCACCACGCGTTCACGTCGCCGACGCCGGAGTGGGTCGACCGCTTCGAGGAGGACCCGGGCGCGGCGCTCGCGTACGCCTACGACATCGTCTGCAACGGCAACGAGATCGGCGGCGGCTCGATCCGTATCCACCGCCGCGACGTGCAGGAGCGCGTGTTCGCGATGATGGGCATCGGCCCCGAGGAGGCGCAGGAGAAGTTCGGCTTCCTCCTCGACGCGTTCCAGTTCGGCGCGCCGCCGCACGGCGGCATCGCGTTCGGCTGGGACCGCATCACGGCGCTGCTCACGCGGTCCGAGTCGATCCGCGAGGTCATCGCGTTCCCGAAGTCGGGCGGCGGCTACGACCCGCTGACGGGCGCCCCGGCGCCGATCTCGCCCGCTCAGCGGCGCGAGACGGGTGTCGACGCGAAGCCGAAGGTCGCGGCGGGCGACGCGGCGGGGCCGGCCGCACCCGCGGTGTGACCACGGCGGCCGACGCGCTCGTCGCGCGTCTGCCCGACGCGTTCCGCGGCCGCCGGTGGCTGCTCGCGGACCGTGACCGCTGGCGCGACGCCCGCGTGCTCGGCGACGGGCCCGACGTGGTGCTGGTGCGCAGCGCGGACGCCGGTCTCGTCGCGATGTGCGCGGGCGACGGCGCGACGGTCGGCCGTCTGCTCGCCGACCTCGCGGACGAGCTGCGCGCCGACGAGCGGGCGCTCGCGTGGCTGACGGTGCCGCGCACGGCGGTCGTCGACGGGGGCACCCTCGCGGCGCTCGGCGTCGCACCGTTCTCGACGTGGGACCGGATGTCGACGGACGTCGCACCGCCGCCCGTGCCGGGCGAGGAGGCGGTGGAGCGCCTCGGCGACCCCACCGCGGACGAGGTGGCTGCGTGCCTCGCCGAGGCGAACCCCGGCACGCACGCACGTCCCGGCACCGCGGACGACGCCGGCTGGTGGGGCGTGCGCGACGGCGGGCGCCTGGTCGGCGTCATCGGGGCGGCGCAGCGGCTCGGTGCGCTCGACGGGCGAGGCTCCTGGCACCTGCACGGCCTCGGTGTCGTGCCCTCCGCGCGGGGGCGGGGGCTCGGTGCCGCGCTCACGGCCACGGCGCTGCGCGCCGGCCTCGGGTCCGGCCTGGCGTGGGTCTCGCTCGGCCTGTACGCCGACAACCACGTCGCGCGCCGCCTCTACCTGCGTCTGGGCATGAGGGTCGACGAGGAGAACGCGTCGTACGCGCGCCCGGGCTGCACCGGCGGCTTCCGGCGCTGACGGCCGGCACGGCGGCGGGCCGGTCCCGCGGGGGCGGGCCGCTCCCGCGGGGCCCGCCCGGCCGCACGGGCACGGCTCAGTGCAGGATCGCGAACCGCTCGTGCAGGCGGCGCAGCGGCGCCGGGGCCCACCAGTTGGCGCGGTCCAGCACGGTCATCGTGGCGGGCACGAGCAGCAGCCGGACGACGGTGGCGTCGATGAGCACGGCCACCGCCAGCGCGAAGCCGACCTGCTTGATGACGATGAGGTCGCCGGCCACGAACCCGGCGAACACCACGATGATGATCGCCGCGGCGGACGTGATGATCCGGCCCGACCGCTGCAGCCCCAGCCGGACCGCCTGGTCGGTCGGCAGCCCGCCGTCGTGCAGCTCCTTGACGCGCGCGAGCAGGAACACCTCGTAGTCCATGGCCAGCCCGAACGCGAACGCCGCGACGAGCGCGAGCACGTAGGTCTCGATGCCGCCGGTCGACTCGAACCCGAGCAGCCCCTCGAGGTGCCCGTCCTGGAACGCCCACACGAGCACGCCGAGCGACGCGAGGATCGACAGCGTGTTGGTGAGCAGCGCCTTGACCGGGATGACGACGGAGCCGGTCATGAGGAAGAGCAGGAGGAGCGTCGCGACCGCCACGACGGTGAGCGCGAGCGGCGCGCGTTCGACGAGGGCGTCGGTGAAGTCGATCTGGCTCGCCGCCTGGCCGACGACCCACCGCTCGAACGGCGTGTCGAGGTCACGGACCGCGCGCACGACGTCGACGGCGACGTCGCCGCCGGGGTCGGTGCCGTCCGGGCGCACGCCGACCACGACGTACGAGCCGGCGGCGGTCGGCGGGTCGACGGACGCGACGCCGTCGAGCGCGGCGACGTCCTGCGCCCACGCCGTCGCCTCCTCGAGGGAGGTCGCCGCGACGACCGTCACGGCCGGTGCCGAGGCGCCGGCGTAGTCCTCCTCGAGCGCCGCGACGTACGCGCGCTGGGCGGTGCCCGCCGGCAGCAGCTCGATGCCGCTGATGCGCAGGTCCATCCGCAGCACCGGCAGCGCGAGCACCGCCAGCAGGGCGAACGAGCCGAGCATCACCCACCACGGGTGCCGCTGGACCCGGCCGGCGAGCGTGGAGAACGCGCCCTCCTCGCGGTCGACGTCGGACGCGCGGGCCAGCAGCCGGCGCACGCCGGGCACGCGGGCCAGCACGCCCGCGCCGGCCAGGCGCCGCCCCGACATCGTCAGGAGCGCGGGGACGAGCGTCAGCGCCGTGGCCACCGCGACGAGGACGACGAGCACGCCGGCGGCCGCGATGGCGCGCAGGATGTCGGGCCGGAACGCGAGCAGGCCGCTGATGGCGATCGCGACCGTCACCGCGGAGAAGGCCACCGTGCGGCCGGCCGTCGCCATCGTCGTCTCGACCGCCTGCACGACCGGACCGTCCCCGCGCCGGCGCCGGCTCGCGGCACCGCCGTCACCGTCCACGAGGCGGTGCAGCTCCTCCCGGAAGCGCGACACGACGAGCAGGCCGTAGTCGATCGACAGGCCCAGCCCGAGCACGGTGACGACGTTGACGACCGACGCCTCGACGTCCATGACGTACGTGAGGGCGAGGACGGACCCGAGGCCGCCGGCGATCGACGCGAGCGCGCCCGACATGGGCATGGCCGCCGCCAGGAACCCGCCGAACACCAGCACCATGACGACCAGCGCGATGGGCAGCGCGACGAGCTCGCCGGTGCGCAGGTCCTGCTCCACCTGGTCGGTGATCTCGTCGACGATGAGGTGCTCCGCGCCGACGAGCCCGGTCGCGTCCGGCGCGACGGCGCGCAGGTCGGCGGGCACCGCGCGCAGGCGCTGCTCCACGGCGTCGAGCGCAGCCGTCTCGGCGGCGTCGTCCAGGTCCGCCTCGAGATCGACCACCACGAGGAAGCCGCGGCCGTCCTCGGCGAGCAGCGGGGCGGCGGCGGGGTTCGCGGCGCCGCCCGGGAGCGCGAGCGGGTCGATGACGGTCGCGACGCCCTCGACCGCCGCGAGGTCGGCGCGGGCGTCGTCCAGCGCCGCGCCCAGCTCGGGCGCCGCCGGGTCCACGCCGTCGACGACGAGCGTGACGCCGGGCCCCGTCGCCCGCTCGTCGTTGAGGACCTGCTGACCCTGCGTGCTCTCGGCGCCGCTCACCCCGGGCGCACCGGTCGCGACGCGGTCGAAGAGGCTCTCGCCGTGCACGCCGAGCACGGCCAGGGCGTAGCCGGCCACCGTGAGCACCATCCAGACGACGACGGTCAGGCGCGGGTGGTGGGCGACGAGGCGACCCAGGCGAGCGAACACGCGCGACATCGTCGCAGGTCGCCGGACGGGCGCGCACGTCGCACGACACCGCGGACGGCGGCGTCGGAGGGCGACCGTAGGCTCCTCGCATGGACCTGTTCGACGCGGCGACCTCCACGGCGCAGGGCGTGCCCGCGCCCGCGGCGGGTGCGCCGCTCGCGGTGCGCATGCGGCCGCGGTCGCTCGCCGAGGTCGCGGGCCAGGCCCACCTGCTCGTGCCCGGCTCGCCGCTCCGCCGGCTCGTGGAGCCGGCGGACGACGCCGCCCGCCGTGCCGCGCCGTCCTCGGTCGTCCTCTGGGGCCCGCCGGGCACGGGCAAGACCACGCTGGCCTACCTCGTCGCGGCGACGTCCGGGCGGCGGTTCGTCGAGCTCTCGGCGGTGACGGCCGGCGTCAAGGACGTCCGCGGGGTCGTCGACGACGCCCGCCGCCGGCTGGCCACGGACGGCGGCGAGACGGTGCTGTTCATCGACGAGGTGCACCGCTTCACCAAGGCGCAGCAGGACGCCCTCCTGCCGAGCGTCGAGAACCGGTGGGTGACGCTCGTGGCGGCGACGACGGAGAACCCGTCGTTCTCGGTGAACTCGCCGCTGCTGTCGCGGTCCCTGCTGCTGACCCTGCAGCCGCTCACGACCGAGGACGTGCGCGCCCTCGTGGAGCGCGCCGTCGTGGACGAGCGCGGCCTGGGCGGCACGGTGACGCTCTCCGACGACGCCTCGGAGCACCTGCTGCGGCTCGCCGGCGGCGACGCGCGCAAGGCGCTGACGATCCTCGAGGCAGCGGCGGGCGCGGCGCTCGCGGACGCGCCGGCGGCGTCGTCCGAGACGCCGGCGGAGGTGGACCTCGCCACGGTCGAGCGCGCGATCGACGTCGCCGCCGTCCGCTACGACCGGGACGGCGACCAGCACTACGACGTCATCAGCGCGTTCATCAAGTCGGTGCGCGGGTCGGACGTCGACGCGTCGCTGCACTACCTGGCGCGCATGATCGCGGCGGGGGAGGACCCGCGCTTCATCGCCCGGCGGATCGTCATCTCGGCCGCCGAGGACGTCGGCATGGCCGACCCGAGCGCGCTGCAGACCGCGGTCGCGGCGGCGCAGGCCGTCGCGCTCATCGGCATGCCGGAGGCGCGGATCATCCTCGCCGAGGCGGTCGTGCACCTCGCGACGGCGCCCAAGTCGAACGCCGCGTACGTCGGCATCAACCGGGCGCTCGAGGACGTGCGCGCGGGGCGGCTCGGCTCCGTGCCGACCCACCTGCGCGACGCGCACTACGCCGGCGCGAAGGCTCTCGGGCACGGGAAGGGCTACCGGTACGCGCACGACGAGCCGCACGCCGTCGCGCCGCAGCAGTACCTGCCCGACGAGCTGGTGGGCACGCGCTACTACGAGCCGAGCGACCGCGGGTTCGAGCGGTCGGTGCAGGAGCGGCTCGGGCGGATCCGGCAGATCCTCGAGCAGGGCGACGGCACGCGCTGACGTCCTCCGGGGCGGCCCGTCGGGGCCCGTGCCGGGAGCGTGCCGCGCGTCCGGTACAGTGGTGCGGTCGTCCGCCGAGGTGGACGACCGCCTGGGGCCTCAGCCCGCGACGCACCGCCACCCCGCCGCAGGCCCGAGCAGCAGCTCGGACCGACGGAGGGACGCGCGCCGCACCGTGGTCGGCCCCACGCCCGCCGGATGCCTTTCCGTCCGGAGCCCAGCTCCGGTGCGCGGGTGTGATCGTCAACGAGAACACGACAGGAAGTACATCTGTGAGCAGTGTGACCCGCTCGCGCCGCCAGGTCCGCCTGAGCCGCGCTCTCGGCCTGGCCCTGACGCCGAAGGCCGTCAAGCACTTCGAGAAGCGCCCCTACCCGCCCGGTGAGCACGGCCGTGCCCGTCGCCGCACCGAGTCGGACTACGCCGTCCGTCTGCGCGAGAAGCAGCGTCTGCGCGCCCAGTACGCGCTGCGCGAGAAGCAGCTCGCCAAGGCGTACGAGAACGCCCGCAAGGCCCCGGGCCTGACCGGTGAGGCGCTCGTCGAGGACCTCGAGACGCGCCTCGACGCGCTCGTGCTGCGTGCCGGCTTCGCCCGGACGATCCTCCAGGCCCGCCAGGTCGTCGTGCACCGCCACGTGCTCGTCGACGGCAAGATCGTCGACCGTCCGTCCTTCCGCGTGAAGGAGGGCCAGACGCTCCAGATCAAGCCGAAGTCGCAGGCCACCGTGCCGTTCCAGGTCGCCGCCGCCGGCGCGCACCGCGACGTCCTCCCGACGCTCCCGGGCTACCTCGACGTGCAGCTCGAGAAGCTGTCGGCCGTCCTCGTGCGCCGCCCCAAGCGCGCCGAGATCCCGGTCACGTGCGAGGTCCAGCTGGTCGTCGAGTACTACGCCCGCTGACCTGCAGCGCTCCGACCGGGGCGGCACCGCCCCGGTCCTGCACGAACGCCCCGCCGCGCGCCGCGCCGCGGGGCGTTCGTGCACGTGGCCGCCCCGCGCCGCGCGGGTAGGGTGGCCGGGTCGCGCGGCCGTCGGCCGTCGCGCCTCCACGTACCGAGAGGGGAACGGGCATGTCCGTCGGGGACGTCGCCGGGCTGATCGCCGCCATCGCGTTCGTGCTGCTGGTGGGCGTGCTCGCCGTGCCGCTCGTGAAGCTGGGCCGGGTGCTGGACGAGGCGCAGGCCTCGGTGCGCCGGCTGACGGACCACAGCCTGCCGGTCCTCGACGAGACGGCCCAGCTCGTGGCCTCCTCCTCGACGCAGATCGACAAGGTCGACACCGTGACGACCGCCGCCGCGCAGGTGAGCGAGAACGTCTCCGCCCTCACCTCGCTCGTGACGGCGACGGTCGGCGCGCCGCTGGTCAAGGTCGCCGCCTTCTCCTACGGGGTGCGCCGCGCGCTGGCCGGGCTGCGCCGGGGGCCGCGGTGAAGCGCCTCTTCTGGGTCGGCGTCGGCGTGGCGGTGACGGTCGTGGTGGTCCGCAACGGCCGCCGGGTCGTGGAGACGTACGCACCCGCCGGCACGGTGGACGCCGTCGAGGGCGCGACGCGCCTGACGCGCGCGCTGCACGCCGCCCGTGACGACTTCCGCACCGGCGTCGCCGCGCGCGAGGCCGAGCTGCTCGAGGCCCTCGTCGGCGACATCGACGTGGACGAGCTCCGCGCCTCCGCCCCGCGCCGCAAGGACGAGCTGCGCGCCGCGTTCGGCGGCGCGCCCCGGGGCGGCGACCTCGCCGGCGACCTGCGGGCGCGCGGCTGGGACGACGCCCCGACGCAGGACCCCGACGACGACGGCCGGGCGCCCTTCTTCTGACCGGACCGGGCCGCCGAGGCCCCAGCGACCCCGCGGCGACCCGGCACCCCGGGCCCCGCACCACCGCGAACCACCCGCCGCCGCACGGCGCCGGACGACACGACGAGGACGACATGCGCACCGCCGAGATCCGCCAGCGCTGGCTCGACTACTTCGCGAGCAAGGACCACGCCATCGCGCCGTCCGTGCCGCTCATCTCCCCGGACCCGTCGATCCTCTTCACGATCGCCGGCATGGTGCCGTTCATCCCGTACATCCTCGGCACGCAGGACGCGCCGTGGCCGCGCGTCGCGAGCGTGCAGAAGTGCATCCGCACGAACGACATCGAGAACGTCGGCCGCACCACGCGGCACGGCACGTTCTTCCAGATGATGGGCAACTTCTCGTTCGGCGACTACTTCAAGCAGGGTGCCATCGAGCTCGCCTGGGAGCTGCTGACGACGCCGCAGGACCAGGGTGGCTACGGCCTCGACGGCGACCGGCTCTGGGTGACGATCTGGAACGAGGACGCGGAGTCGGCGGACGCGCTCGTGCGCGTCGGCGTGGACCCGAGGCACATCGTGCGGCTCACGCGCGAGGAGATCTTCTGGGACACGGGCCAGCCGGGCCCCGCCGGTCCCTGCGCGGAGTGGCACTACGACCGCGGCCCGGAGTTCGGGCCGGAGGCCGAGGGCGGCACCGTCGACCCGGGCGGCGACCGCTACCTGGAGATCTGGAACCTCGTCTTCGACCAGTTCGTCCGCGGCGAGGGCCGCGGCAAGGACTACCCGCTGCTGGGCGAGCTCGAGCGCAAGGCGATCGACACCGGTGCGGGCCTCGAGCGCATCGCGTACCTGCTCCAGGGCAAGAACAACCTGTACGAGACGGACGAGGTCTTCCCCGTCATCTCCCGGGCGCAGGACCTCACGGGCCGGCGTTACGGCGCGGTCGCGGAGGACGACGTGCGGCTGCGCGTCGTCGGCGACCACGTGCGCTCGAGCCTCATGCTCGTGGCGGACGGCGTCACGCCGTCCAACGAGGGCCGCGGCTACGTGCTGCGCCGCCTGCTGCGCCGCACGGTGCGCTCGATGCGCCTGCTCGGCGTCGAGGAGGCCACGCTGCAGCACCTGCTGCCCGTGAGCCGCGACGCGATGGCGCTGTCGTACCCGCAGGTGGCCACCGACTTCGACCGCATCGCGCAGGTCGTGTACGGCGAGGAGGAGGCGTTCCTGCGCACCCTGTCCGCCGGCACGACGATCTTCGAGGGTGCGGTCGGTCGCGCCCGGACGGCGGCGGGCACCGGCTCGGCGGTCCTCTCCGGCGAGCAGGCGTTCGCGCTGCACGACACGTACGGCTTCCCGATCGACCTCACGCTCGAGATGGCGTCGGAGCACGGCGTCACGGTCGACGAGACCGCGTTCCGGTCCCTCATGCAGGCGCAGCGCGAGCGGGCGCGGGCGGACGCGCTGGCGAAGAAGACGGGGCACGCCGACACGTCGGCGTACCAGCAGCTGCACGCGGCGCTGTCGGGGGAGACGGGCGCACCCGTGCGGTTCGTCGGCTACACCGACACGACGGCCCACACGAACGTCGTCGGCCTGCTCGTCGACGGCGTCCCCGCGCCGACGGCCACCGCGCCGGCCGACGTCCAGGTCGTCCTCGACGTCACGCCGTTCTACGCGGAGTCCGGCGGTCAGCTGGCCGACACGGGCACGATCGCGCTCGAGGGCGGCGCCCTCGTCGAGGTCGACGACGTGCAGGCGCCCATCAAGGGCCTCTCCGTGCACCACGGCCGCCTGGTCGACGGCACCCTCACCCTCGGCGACGCGGGCACGGCGACGATCGACACGGCCCGGCGCCGCGCGATCGCCCGCGCCCACACGGCGACGCACATGGTGCACAAGGCGCTGCGCGAGGAGCTCGGTGACACCGCGACGCAGGCGGGCTCGGAGAACGCGCCCAGTCGGCTGCGCTTCGACTTCCGGTCGGGTGCCGGTGTGCCGTCGTCGTCGCTCGCGCAGATCGAGGGCCGTGTCAACGAGCGGCTCCAGGACGACCTCGAGGTCACCGACCGCACGATGGCCATCGACGAGGCCCGCGCGCTCGGCGCGATGGCCCTGTTCGGCGAGAAGTACGGCAACGAGGTCCGCGTCGTCTCCATCGGCGGCGACTGGTCGCGTGAGCTGTGCGCCGGCACGCACGTGCGCCGGTCCGGCGAGCTCGGGCTCGTGACGCTGCTGGGGGAGTCGTCCATCGGCTCCGGCGTGCGCCGCGTGGACGCGCTCGTGGGCGACCAGGCGTACGGGTACCAGGCGAAGGAGCGGGCGCTCGTCAGCCAGCTCTCCGGGCTGCTCGGGGCGCGTCCCGACGAGCTGTCCGACCGCGTGTCCTCGCTGATGTCGCGACTCAAGGAGTCCGAGAAGGCGCTCGCGCAGCTGCGCCAGGGCCAGCTGCTCGCCACGGCGGGCTCGCTCGCGGCGGCGCCGCAGCAGATCGGGACGACGCTCGTCGTCACGCACGACGCCGGTGACGTCGCGTCGGCCGACGACCTGCGCACGCTCGCGCTCGACGTCCGTGGACGCCTCGGCGAGGCGTCGCCGTCGGTCGTCGCGGTCGGCGGCACGAGCAAGGGCCGCCCGGTCGTCGTGATCGCGACCAACGGCGCGGCGCGCGAGGGCGGCCTCAAGGCCGGTGCGCTCGTCCGCACGGCGTCGGGCGTGCTCGGCGGCGGTGGCGGCGGCAAGGACGACGTCGCGCAGGGCGGCGGTGCGGACGCGAGCCGGCTGCCGGCCGCGCTCGACGCGGTCGTCGCGGCGGTGCGTGGCTGACGTGCCCGCAGCGGACCTGCCGACGCCGGACCCGGACGCCGTGACCCGCGGCGCCCGGCTCGCCGTCGACGTCGGCACGGTCCGCGTCGGCCTCGCCGCGAGCGACCCCGACGGCATGCTCGCGACCCCCGTGGAGACGCTGCCGCGCGCCGCGGGCAAGGTGAAGCCGGGCTCCGCGGACGTGGTCGCGGTCGCCGCGCACGTGCGCGAACGGGACGTCGCGGTGGTGTACGTGGGGCTGCCGCGGCACCTCTCCGGGGCCGAGGGGTCGTCCGCGGACCTCGCGCGCGCGTACGCTGTCGCACTGGCGCGCCAGGTCGCACCCGTCAGGGTGCGGCTCGTGGACGAGCGGATGAGCACGGTGACCGCTCACCAGGCGCTCCAGGCGTCCGGCCGATCCGGACGCCGCCACCGGCAGGTCGTCGACCAGGCGGCCGCGGTGGTCATCCTGCAGCACGCGCTCGACGCCGAGAGGGCGACGGGGCGGAGGTCCGGAGAACGGGTCGACGTCGACCGACGCAGCTCGCGCCGCGCCGTGGAGGGGTCTGCGGGCGACGGCACGACGACGACGGAGTGACGCGCAGGTGAGCAACCAGACGGAGTGGTGGGCCCCGGTGAAGTCCGACGAGAGCGCAGCCGAGCTGTTCGGCGGTGAGCGCGTCGGAGGGACGGGTGCGCCCGCACCGGCCGAGCCCCGACGCCGTTCGCGGTCCTCGGGACGCAAGCGCGAGGAACGGCTGCGCAAGCAGCGTCGCCGCCGGTCGATCGCCGTCCTGGTGGTCGCGCTGGTCATGGTGGTGGGCGCCGGCTACGTGGTGTTCTCGCTCCTCGGCGGCGCGAACCTGTTCGGCGGCGGGGACTCCGGCCAGGGCGCGCAGGTCGAGGACTACACCGGTCCGGGCCGGCCCGGCGCGGCACCGGTCGTCATCAACGCGGGCGCCACCGGCGCGGACATGGCGACGACCCTCACCGACGCGGGCATCGTCGCCACCACCGACGCCTTCCTCGACGCCTACGCCGCGAACCCGGACGCCGCGTCGATCCAGCCGGGCACCTACCAGCTGCTGCTCGAGATGAAGGCGTCCGACGCGGTCATCGCGCTGCTCGACCCGAAGAACCGCATGTCCATGAAGGTCACGATCCCCGAGGGGTACAGCGCCGCCCAGATCTACGACCGGGTCCGCGAGGTCACCCTCATCCCCGTCGACCAGCTGCAGGCCGCCGCGGCGGACCCCGCCGCGATCGGCCTGCCGGCCGAGGCGGGCGGCAACGTCGAGGGGTGGCTGTACCCGTCGACGTACCAGATCGAGCCCGGCACGGACGCCGCCGGCGTCCTGCGGCAGATGGTCGCGAAGACGGTCGAGGTGCTGACGGCCAAGGGCGTCGCCCAGGACCAGTGGGAGACGGTGCTCAACAAGGCGTCGCTCGTCGAGCGCGAGGCGCGGCACGACCCGGACCGGCCGAGGATGGCCCGGGCGATCGAGAACCGCCTCGAGAAGGCGATGATCCTGCAGATCGACGCCGCCGTCGCGTACGGGGAGGGCGTGCCCGGGACGCAGCTGACGACGGAGATGCTCCGCGACGCGTCCAACCCCTACAACACGTACACGCACGTGGGCCTGCCGCCGACGCCGATCGCGTCGCCGGGGGAGAAGTCGATCGACGCCGTCCTCAACCCCGAGCCGGGTGACTGGATCTTCTGGACCGCGGTCAACCTCGACACGGGGGAGACCCGGTTCGCCGCCACGCGCGAGGAGCACGACGCGAACGTGGCCGAGCTGCGCCAGTGGCAGGCGGAGAACGAGGAAGGGTGACGCAGCAGGGTCACCCGGCGCCCGCCGGCCGGCGCTGCGCCGTGCTCGGGCACCCGGTCGGGCACTCCCTGTCGCCCGTGCTGCACGGCGCTGCGTACGCGGCGCTCGGCATGGACGACTGGCGCTACGAGGTGCACGACGTCACGGAGGTCACGCTCGGCCCGTTCCTCGACGGCCTGGACGCGTCGTGGGCGGGCCTGAGCCTGACCATGCCGCTCAAGCACGCGGTGCTGCCGCTGCTGGACCACGTCGAGCCGCTCGCACAGGTCGTCGGCGCCGTCAACACGGTGCTGCCCCAGGGGGAGGGCGCGCGGCGCGTCCTCACCGGCGCGAACACCGACGTGCACGGCATCGTCGCGGCGCTGGGCGAGGCGGGTGTGGCGGGCGGCGTCCGGCGCGCGGCCGTGCTCGGCGCCGGTGCCACGGCCGCGTCGACGCTCGCCGCGCTGGCGCAGCTCGGGTGCACGACGCCGACGGTGCACCTGCGGTCCGCCGGGCGGGCGGGTGCGCTGCTGCGCGCGGCGCACCGCATGGGCGTCGAGCCGGTGCTGCGCCCGCTCGAGGCGACCGCGCCGGAGCTCGCGGCGGCCGACGTCGTCGTCTCCACGCTGCCCGCGCACGCACCCGACGCCCTCGCGGACGCCCTGGTGGGGCCCGTGCGCGGCGTGCTCCTCGACGTCGTCTACGACCCGCGCCCGACCGCCCTCGCGCAGGCGTGGGAACGCGCCGGGGGTTGCACCGTCGGCGGCGAGCGGATGCTGCTGCACCAGGCGGTCGAGCAGGTGCGCCTCATGACGGGCCGCACGGCACCCGTCGGTGCGATGGACGCCGCGCTGCAGGCGGCGCTCGCGCCCGTCGCGGGCTGACCCGCCCGGCCGTCGCCGACCCGGCCGCGGCCGCCGCGGCCTCCCCGCCACCGCCCGGGCGCGGTCACGTGCGGGGCCGCGGCGGTCACGAACGGGTGATGAACCCCCGCCGCCGGACGAGTGGTCCCCGATCGGACGCGCCGGCGCCCTCAAGGACGCCCGTCCACGGTGCCGATGACCCTTCGGGGTGCAGCACCGGCGCACCCCGGAGGCGGAGGGGACGCGCGTGAAGCAGCTCGGGGAGATCCTGCTCGACGAGGGGCTCGTGACGGAGGCGCAGCTGCTCGCGGCGCTCGACGAGCAGACCTCGATCGGAGCCTCGCTCGGACGCACCCTCGTCGAGCTCGGCATGATCAGCGAGGCGCAGCTGGTGCGGGCGCTCGCCGCGCAGGTCGGCATGGAGTTCGTCGACCTCGACGAGTACCCCGTCGACCGCACGGCCGTGACGATGGTGCCCGCCTCGGTGTGCCGGCGGTACTCGGTGCTGCCGATCGCCATCCGCAACGGCGCGCTCGTGCTCGCGACGGCCGACCCCGCGAACGTCGTGGCCGTCGACGACGTCCGGACCGTCGCGCGCGTGCCGGTCGTGCCCGTCGTCGCGACGTACGACAACGTGCTGCGCGCGATCGACCGGTTCTGCCGCGCCGACGGCGAGATGGAGGACCTCTCCTCGGCGTTCATCGAGGAGGAGCCCGAGCCCGAGGTCGACTTCTCGCGGATCGGCGACTCCATCGAGGACGACGCGCCGATCGTCCGCTACGTGAACCTGCTGGTCACGCAGGCGATCACGGACCGCGCGTCCGACATCCACATCGAGCCGACCGAGCACGACCTGCGCGTCCGGTACCGCATCGACGGCGTGCTGCACGAGACGCAGCGGTCGCCCAAGAACATCATCGGCGGCGTCATCAGCCGCGTGAAGATCATGAGCGACATCGACATCGCCGAAAAGCGCAAGCCGCAGGACGGCCGCATGTCGGTGACGCACAACGGGCGCAAGATCGACCTGCGCGTGGCGACGCTGCCGACGGTGTGGGGCGAGAAGATCGTCATGCGCATCCTCGACAACTCGACCGCGAGCCTCGACCTGCGGGACCTGTCGTTCCTCGAGCACAACTACGCGACGTACCGCGAGTCGTACACCAAGCCCTACGGGATGATCCTGGTGACCGGCCCGACCGGCTCCGGCAAGTCCACGACCCTGTACGCGACCTTGAACGCGGTGTCGAAGCCCGACATCAACGTCATCACCGTCGAGGACCCGGTCGAGTACCGGCTGCCGGGCATCAACCAGGTGCAGGTGAACCCGAAGGCGGGCCTCACGTTCGCCGCGGCGCTGCGCTCGATCCTGCGGTCCGACCCCGACGTCGTGCTGCTCGGCGAGATCCGTGACCACGAGACCGCGCAGATCGCCGTCGAGGCGGCCCTCACCGGCCACCTCGTGCTCTCGACCCTGCACACCAACGACGCGCCATCGGCCGTCACGCGCCTCACCGAGATGGGCATCGAGCCCTTCCTCGTGGGGTCCGCGCTCGACTGCGTCGTCGCCCAGCGCCTCGCGCGGCGGCTGTGCCCGAAGTGCAAGGAGCCGTACACGCCGTCGCCGGCCGAGCTCGAGGCCGCGCGGTTCCCGTGGGTGCCGGGGGAGCCGATCCCCGACCTGTACCGGCCGGCGGGGTGCGTCGCGTGCTCGCGCACCGGGTACAAGGGCCGTCTCGCGCTGCACGAGGTCATGCGGGTCACCGAGGAGATCGAGCGGCACGCCGTGGCGCACTCGTCGTCCGCCGACATCGGCACCACCGCGGTGAAGCAGGGCATGCGGACGCTGCGCGAGGACGGCTGGTACAAGGTCGCGTCCGGCGACACGTCGATCGAGGAGATCCTCCGCGTCGTCGCGTGAGGCCACCGGCGCGGGCGTCCCCGGGAGGGGCGACGCCCGCGCCGGTCCACGTCGTGGCTCAAGTCGGGGCCGTCCAGGACCGATGACCAACGCGTGCCCGTGCGCCGCCGTGGGGCGGCGCACGACCGTGCTGGAGAGCCTGGAGGCAGACGACGTGAGTGAGACCTACAGGCCGGCCTCGGGGGACCCGACCCGGCCGCTGCCGCCGTACCGGCCGGCCGGTCCGGTCGCGGGGGAGGCGCCGCCGGCGCACACCGCGACGTACCAGCCGGTCCCGTCCCAGAGCCGGGGCGCCTACCCGCCGCCCGCGTCGGTGCCGCCGCCCGGGTCGGTCCCGCCGCCCGCGCACGCGTCCGCCGCGTTCCCGCCCGCCGCGCCCGGTGGGGCGACGTTCACGCCGGGCGGCCCGCCCGCGACGTTCGCGCCCGGGGGACCGGGCCGGACTCTTATACACATCTCCGAGCCCACGAGACTCTTACGCCGATCGCGTATGCCGTCTTCTGCTTGAAAAGGGGGGGGGGGGGGGGGGGGGGGGGGGGGGGGGGGGGGGGGGGGGGGGGGGGGGGGGGGGGGGGGGGGGGGGGGGGG
>NZ_JBFTEP010000061.1:0-21575 GCF_047229365.1 Cellulomonas pasadenensis
GCGCCGGGCGCCGCGGCACCCGGCACGCCTGCGCCGGGCACGTCCGCACCCGGCAGGTCCGCACCGGGGCCCGCGCCGACCGGCGCGTCGACGCCGGGGAGCACCGAGCCGAGCACGGGCGGCAGGACGGGCAGGGCGCCGACCACGGGGCGCAGCGCCTCGACGACCGGCGCGAGCGGGTCGAGCACCGGCGCCACGCCGTCGAGCACGGGCTGCAGGGGCGCCGTCACGGCGCCGACGGTGCCGCCGACGAGACCCGCGACGGGGTCCGTCACGGGCGCCAGCGCGTCGGTCACGGGGGCGACGGCGTCCGTCACCGGCGTGACCGCCGCGACGACGGGCGTCACCACGTCCGCCACCACGGGCGCGACCGGCTCGACGACCGCCGCCACCGGCGGGGCGACGACCTCGCGGACCGGCGGCGCGACGACCTCGGCGACGGGTGCGGCGACGGGCTCCACCACGGGCGCGACCGCCTGCGTCACCGGGGCGACCACGTGGGCCGCGACGGGCTCCAGGACGCTCCCGACCACGCCGCCGACCGGCTCCAGGACCGGCTCGAGGACGGCGCCGACGGGTGCCGTGACACCGCCCAGCAGCCCACCGAGCCCGTCACCCGGCGCACCGGCCGGGTGGGGCGACGCCTTCGCGTCGTCGGGGCCGCCCGCGACGGCGCCGATGAGGACGAACAGCACGGCGGCGGCAGCGGTCAGCACGGCGCGGACCAGCCAGGTCCCCGCTTGTCGTGCGATCCGGTGCACGTCCATGTGCCGCAGACCCCCCAGTCGTGCGTCGGGCGTCACCGTCGGCGCCCGCTGCAGCCGACCGTAGGAGCGGTGCGCGCGGGGCCGCAACCGCAACGCGGCCGCGCTGCTCCGGACGGGTGAGCCGGGGGACGCCTCACCCGTCCGGAGCGCCCGGTCAGCTCCTCGTCGTGAAGGTCTGCACCGGGCCGACCGTCCGGCCGTAGGAGTTCTCCGCCACGACCCGGAACCGGTACGTCGTGCGGGGCTTGAGGCCGGAGACGGTCTGCTGCTCGCCGCGCTCGTACTGGACCGCGCCGAGCGCGAGCGTCGGCGTGCGCTGGTCGGTCGTGGTGGTGCCCCACTCGATCCACGCGTTCGTCGCCACGCCGTTCGGCGTCACGCGCAGCTTGAGCACGGCGGACGTGCTGCCCACCGAGGCGGGGGCGACGTCGCGGACCGTGGGCGGCCCGGGCGTCATCCAGCCGTCCTCGCGGGACGCGCTGCCGGCACCCGTGGTGACGGTGACCGTCCACGTGTACTTCGTGCCCGGCGTGAGGTTGCGCGGCTTCGTGGTGGACAGCTCCTGCGGGCCGCTCTTGGCGGTGGCGGCGGCCGTCGCGGTCCCGACGACCGTGGTGCCGGCACGCCACTCGAACGTGACGGTGCCCGCGACGCCCTTGGTGTCGACCCACGCGAACAGGTCGGCGGCCGTGATGGTGACGTTGCGCTCGGCGACGCCGGTGACCGCCGGCGCGGCCGCCACGGTCACGGTGCGCGCGTCGACCGCGGTGAGGCCGCGGGCGTCCGTCACCCGCAGCGTCGGGGTGAAGGTGCCCACGCCGTAGGTGTGGCCGAGCGCGGCGGGCGGCTGCCCGGTGCCGGACCGCGTGGTCCCGTCGCCGAGGTCGAGCGTCCACGACGTGACGCCGGCGCCCGTGGCGGACAGCGCGCCGGAGCTCCGGGCACCGGACAGCTCGACGGTCAGCGTGCCGGCGCCCTGCGTGCGGGACAGCTCGAGCCACGCGGCCGGACGCGTCCGCATCTCCGGACGGACGGCCGCCTCGCGGTACGCCGCCGCGGCGGCGCCGTCGCCGAGGCGCCAGTCGCACGTGCCGACGGTGTCGAAGTAGGCGACGGCCTCCAGCTCGGGCCACGACGCGATGTAGGCGAACGCCTCGCGCATCCACGCGGCGCGGCGGTCCGGCTGCGCCGGGTCCTCGACGGAGCCCCACTCGGCGAGCACGGCGGGCTTGCCGTGGTTCGCGGCGAAGGTCCGCAGACCGGCGGTCACCTGCTCCAGCGAGCGCCAGCCGGTGGTGCTGCCGGCGCGGCAGCCGAACCAGTTGTACGTGTCGGAGCCGATGCGGTCCACGACGTCGTCACCCGGGTAGAAGCCCTTGGCGGTGGGGTCGGTGGTCGGCTGGGTGAGCGCGCCGGTCGTCGAGACCCACGTCCAGAGCACGTTCGTGACGCCCTCCGCGCGGAACACCTCGACGTAGTGCCGCCACGCGGCGACGTACTCGGCGGGGGTGCCGAACGAGGTGCCGGCGATGTCCGGCTCGTGGTGGAGCGTCAGGTAGACCGTCGGCCCCAGCTGCTTGACCTGCTGGGCGTGCGTGCGGATCTGCGCGTCCGCGCCGCCGCTCGCGATGGTCGCCCAGCGCACGACCGAGCCGTTGCCCAGCCGCGGCAGGATCGACAGCATCGGGACGCGCGCGCGCTGGACCGTGCCGGTGGCGATGGGGCCGAGCAGGTTCTCGTCCCAGCGGTGGTAGAGGCGCTGCGTGTCGAGGCGGCGGCCGAGGGCGTCCTCGGTGGCCTGCGTGGCGGCCTCGACGCTCGGCTGCTCGCCGCGGACGACGTACTCGCCGAGCAGCGTGCCGGGGACGGCGCGCAGGTCGGCCGGGGCGGTGGCGGTGGCGGGCACGGCCGCGGTCGTCGCGGCCGTGGGCGCGGACGCGCCGGCGGGCTGCGCGGCGGCCTCCTGCCGGAGCACGCGCGGCGAGACCACGCGCGTCGGCGCGTCCGGCACGGGCAGGGCACCGGGGGTGGCGCGGTCCTTGAGCGCCTGCCCGGGCTCGGCGGCGGGCGTCGCGGCCGGCGTCGTGGCGACGGACGGGGTCGGTGCGGCGGTGCTGCTCGGCGCCGGGTCCGCGGGCGCCGGTGCGGCGGTGGCGGCGGCGGGCGCGCCCAGCAGCGCGACGGCCGTGAGGGCGGCCAGCGCGACGGTGGTGCCGCGCCGGTGCCGCGGTGCGCGCGGCCGGGGGGACGGGTCGGGGTGCACAGACACGTATCAGCTCTCCGGGGACGCGGGCAGGCGTCGACGACGAAGGGGGTCAGGACAGCGCCCCGTGCCTGCCCGCGGTCGGACGGAGCTCCTTGCGCCCGCGCGCGACCGTGCGCGAGGGTGTGTCTCCGCGTCCGTGCGACCGCGATGCGCTGATCAGCGCATCCGTTGTTCTGTAGCGGATGCGTTACAGATTAGCAGCGCCGCAGGCCAGAAGCACTGAGACGTATCACCCATGCCGGGGTTTTCACCCTCGCGCAGACGAACGGCCCGCCCCGCTGGTGCGGGACGGGCGGTTCGTGCAGGTCAGCGCCGATCCGGCGGTCAGAACCCCTGCGCCAGCCGGTGGTACACCTGGTTCCACCGCACCTCGGCGGCGAACCCGCGCCGCGTCGTCGACTCATCGATCACCAGCAGCTCGGTGCGCGTCATCTCGGCGAACATCTCGAACGCCTCGACGCCGACCGCCGTCGACAGCACGGTGTGGTGCGCGCCGCCGGCCGTGAGCCAGCACTCCGCCGACGTCGCGAAGTCCGGCCGCGGCTCCCACACCGCACGGGCGACGGGCAGGTGCGGCAGCGGCGCGCTCGGCGGCACGACGTCGACGACGTTGGCCGTCAGGCGGAACCGCTCGCGCATGTCCGCGAGCGACACGACGACGCCCGGGCCCGCGTCCGCGTCGAACACCATGCGGACGGGGTCCTCCTTGCCCCCGATGCCGAGCGGGTGGATCTCCACCCGCGGGCGCGACGTCGTGAGGGTCGGGCAGATCTCCAGCATGTGCGCGCCGAGGATGCGCTCCGCGCCGGGCGTCAGGTCGTAGGTGTAGTCCTCCATGAGCGACGCGCCGCCCGGCAGGCCCTCACCCATCACCTTCGCGGCCCGCACGAGCACGGCCGTCTTCCAGTCGCCCTCGGCGCCGAAGCCGTAGCCCTTGGCCATGAGCCGCTGCACGGCGAGCCCGGGCAGCTGGCGCAGGTCGCCGAGGTCCTCGAAGTTCGTCGTGAACGCCGTGGCGCCACGCGCGGTGAGGAACGCCTCGATGGCCAGCTCCTGACGGGCCGCGTAGCGCAGCGACTCGTGCCGGTCGCCGCCGCGGCGCAGCTCCAGGACGACGTCGTAGAGCTCCTCGTACTCCGCGACGAGCGCGTCGACGTCCGCGTCGGCGACCGCCCCGACCGCCGCGACCAGGTCGTTCACGCCCCACGTGTTGACCGAGACGCCGAACCGCAGCTCCGCCTCGGTCTTGTCGCCCTCGGTGACCGCGACGTCGCGCATGTTGTCGCCGAACCGCACGAGCCGCAGCTCCTGCACCGCCCGGCGCGCGGCGGCCGCGCGCACCCACGTGCCGACCCGGCGCGTCACCGCGGGGTTGGACACATGGCCGGCGACCGTGGTGCGCGAGACCCCCAGGCGCGCGGCGATGTACGCGTACTCGCGGTCGCCGTGCGCAGCCTGGTTGAGGTTCATGAAGTCGAAGTCGATGGTGTCCCACGGCAGCTCGACGTTCGCCTGCGTGTGCAGGTGCAGGAGCGGCTTGCGCAGCTGGTCCAGGCCGGTGATCCACATCTTCGCCGGGCTGAACGTGTGCATCCACGTGACGACGCCGAGCACGCGGTCGTCGGCGTTGGCGTCGAGCATGGCACGGCGGATCGCGCCGGAGTCCTTGAGCACCGGCTTCCACACGACGCGCACCGGCACGTCGTCCGACGCGTCGAGCTGCGCGGCGACCTGCTGCGACTGCTCCGCGACCTGGCGGAGGGTCTCCTCGCCGTACAGGTCCTGCGAGCCGGTGAGGAACCAGACCTCGCGGTCGGCGTAGGGCTTGCTCATGGTCTCTCCTGTCGGGTTCCGGCCGGCGTCAGCGCTGGCCGTAGACGTTCTGGTAGCGGGCGTACAGGGAGTCGACGTCCTGCTGCGCGATGGGCAGCGGCTCGCCGAGCTGACGGCTGACGTGCACCGTCCGCGCGACCTCCTCGACCATGACCGCGGCCTTCACCGCGGCCCTGGCGTCGCGGCCGATCGTGAACGGACCGTGGTTGCGCATGAGGACGGCGGGGCTGCGCGAGTCGCGCAGGGTCTCGACGATGCCGCGGCCGATGGAGTCGTCGCCGATGAGCGCGAACGGGCCGACGGGGATGTCACCGCCGAACTCGTCGGCCATCATCGTCAGCACGCACGGGACGGCCTCGCCGCGGGCCGCCCACGCCGTCGCGTAGGTCGAGTGCGTGTGCACCACGCCGCCGACCTCGGCCATGTGCCGGTACACGTAGGCGTGCGCGGCGGTGTCGGACGACGGCGCGCGCGTGCCCTCGACGAGCTCGCCGTCGAGGTCGCAGACGACCATCGCGTCCGGGCTCAGCTCGTCGTACGTCACGCCCGACGGCTTGATGACGAGCAGGTCGCGCTCCGACGGGCCGGCGTCGGGGTCGACGACGACCCGCTCCGACACGTTGCCGGCGGTCCACACGACCAGCCCCCAGCGGGGCAGCTCGGCGTGCAGCGCGCTGACGCGCTCGCGCGCGCGGGCGACGGCGTCGCGCACCGCGTCGGGGTACGCGTCCAGGGACGTGCTCATCGTGCTCCTCCTCCGCGCGCCGCTCGGACGCGCTCGTGGGTGCGGGTGCGGCGGGTCACAGCGCCCGGGTGGCGGCGCGCTCGACCGCGAGGCCGGCGCGGTAGCGCTCGAGGAACGCGGTGTAGCCGGCGACGTCGTCGGGGTCCGGGGCCACCTCGTCGACGTCGGCGCCGGCGAGCACGTGCTCGGCGAGCCACGTGGCGAGGTCCTGCTCCCGCGCAGCCGTCAGGTAGGCCGCGAGCAGGGCGATGCCCCACGCGCCGCCCTCCCCCGCCGTCCGCCCCACCGCGACCGGCACGTCGAGCGCCGCGGCGAGCAGCCGCTGCGCGACCCCCGCGGTGCGGAACAGGCCGCCGTGCGCGAACAGGGTGTCGACGCGCACGCCCTCGTCGGCGAGCACCTGCATGCCGAGGCTGAGCGTGCCGAACGCGCCGTACACCTGCGTGCGGGCGAAGTTCGCGAGCGTCAGGCGGCTGCCGGGCGTGCGGACGACCAGGGGACGCCCCTCCGCGAGGCCCGTCACCGGCTCCCCGGCGAGGTAGTTGTACGCCAGCAGGCCGCCGCCGTCGGCGTCGCCGTCGAGCGCCGCCCGCAGCAGCGCGCCGAAGACCGTGTCCGCGTCGTCGTCGTGGCCGAGCGCGCCGACGAGCTCGCCGAACACGCCCGCCCACGCCCCCAGCTCGCTGGCGCCGTTGTTGCAGTGGACCATCGCGACGGGGTCGCCCGCGGGCGTCGTGACGAGGTCGATCTCGGTGTGCACGCGGGCGAGCGCGTCCTCGAGCACCACCATCGCGAAGATGCTCGTGCCGACGCTGACGTTGCCCGTGCGCGGGGCGACCGACGCGGTCGCGACCATGCCGGTGCCCGCGTCGCCCTCCGGCGGGCAGAGCGGGGCGCCGGCGCGGAGCGTGCCGGTCGGGTCGAGCAGCGCCGCGCCCTCGTCCGTGAGGCGGCCCGCCTCCTGCCCGGCGAGCAGCACCTCGGGCAGCAGGTCCGCCAGGTGCAGCCCCGGCGCACGGTCGGCGACCAGCTCGTCGAACCGGGCGAGCATCTGCGCGTCGTAGCCGCGGGTCGCCGCGTCGATCGGGAACACGCCCGACGCGTCGCCGACGCCCAGGACGTGCCGCCCGGTCAGGCGGCGGTGCACGTACCCCGCCAGCGTGGTGATGGTCGCGACCTGCGGGACGTGCGGCTCCTCGTCGAGGACCGCCTGGTACAGGTGCGCGACCGACCAGCGCAGCGGGACGTTGTGCCCGAACGCCTCGGTGAGCTCCGTCGCGGCCCGCTCCGTCGTCGTGTTGCGCCACGTGCGGAACGGCACGAGCAGCTCGCCGTCGGCGTCGAACGCCAGGTAGCCGTGCATCATCGCCGAGACGCCGAGCGCGCCGACCGTCTCCAGCCGGGTGCCGTACCGCTGCTCGACGTCCGCGAGGAGCTCCGCGACGCACGCCTGCAGGCCGGACCAGACGGCGTCGAGGGAGTAGGTCCACAGGCCGTCGACGTAGTCGTTCTCCCACGCGTGCCCGCCCGCCGCGAGCGGCGTGCCGTCCGGGCCGACCAGGCTGGCCTTGATGCGGGTCGAGCCGAGCTCGATGCCGAGGGACGTGCGGCCGGCGTCGACGTGGGCGCGGGCGGCGTCGCTGTCCAGGTGCGCCGTCATCGTGCGCTCCCGGCGGGCGCGGGACGCGTCGCGTCGGCGGCCGCGCGGTCGCGGGCGGGCTGGGGGTCGACGGCCATGTCGCTCCCGTCGGTCGGGCGGTCGCCGTGCCGGTCGCGGCGGCGCGACGGCGGACGGGCGGCGGCGGGGCGCCGTCGCCGTGTCCATGTTAGCGCTCACACGGCGACCTGGCGAGTCCCTACGGGTTCCTTCGGGGTCGCGGGCGCGGCGTCGCGGTGCGTGCCGCGGGCTCTCCGGCCGGGCGGTCCGCTCGCGGTCGGCGCGGGTTCGCCGGCGTCCGGCGCGGGCCGCTCCGCGGTCGGCGCGCCCCCGTCGGCGGTGGGCGGTCCGCCCGACGACGCCGGCGGCACCGGCGCTCCTCGCGTCAGGGCGCGCTCGCGCGCACGACCAGCTCGGGGGCGATGAGCCCGCGCTCCGTGCCGCCGCCGTCGAGCGCCTCGACCAGCGTCCGCACCGTCCGTGCGCCCAGCTCGTCGAACCCCTGCCGCACCGTCGTCAGCGGCGGCGCCGCGTACGCGGACCCCGGCTCGTCGTCGAACCCGACCACCGCGACGTCGTCCGGCACCCGCACGCCCGCCTCCCGGAACGCGTGCAGCAGGCCGAGCGCCAGCTGGTCGTTGGCCGCGAACACCGCGTCCGGCACGCCCGCCTCGACGAGGCGGCGGCCGGCGGCGTGGCCGTCCGCCGCCGACCAGCCCGCCGGCAGCGGCGCCGGCACCGGCACGTCCGCGGCGACGAGCGCGTCGCGCCAACCCCGCAGGCGGTCACGGGCGTCGAACCACTCCCCCGGGCCGGCGACGTGCACGACCCTGCGCCGCCCCGCGGCGAGCAGGTGCTCCGTGGCCGCGCGGCCGCCCGCCGCCTGGTCCACGGCAACCGTCCGCACCCCGACCAGGTCCGGCGCCGACGACACCACGACGACCGGCACGGGTGCCCGCACCGACCCCACCGCGGCGACCGTGTCCGTGCGCGGCGCCACCACGACGATCCCGTCGACGCCCTGCGCGAGGAAGTGCTCCACCGCCGGCACGACCTCGTCCGGGCCGAACGACCGCACCGTCGCGACCGACACGTACCGACCCGCGTCGCGCGCGGCCCGCTCGAGCGCGACCAGCGTGCTCGTCGGCCCGAACAGCGCCGACCCCGGCGTGACGACGCCGATCGACCCGGTCCGCCGGGTCACGAGCGCGCGCGCCGCGAGGTTGCGGCGGTAGCCCAGCGTCGTGATGGCGCCGAGGACCCGCTCGCGCGTCTCCGGACGCACGCTCGGGTGGTCGTTGAGCACGCGCGAGACCGTCTGGTGCGACACGCCCGCGAGCGCCGCGACGTCGCTCATCGCGGGCGGGCGCGCGGAGGCCTCCGCCACGGTCAGCCGGCCGCCGGCCCGGCGAGCTCGCGCGAGCGGTCCGCCGCGGCGCGCGCCGCCGCGACGAGGCCCGCGCGCACGCCGTGCGCGTCCAGCGCCGCGACGCCCGCGACGGTGGTGCCGCCCGGCGACGACACGCGCTCCCGCAGGACCGCCGGGTGCTCGCCCGTGCCCGCGACCATCGCCGCGGACCCCTCGACGGTGGCGACCGCGAGGCGCGTCGCCAGGTCGCGCGTCAGGCCCAGCAGCACGCCGGCCTCCGCGAGCGCGTCGATGACGTAGAAGACGTACGCCGGCCCGGAGCCCGAGATGGCCGTGACCGCGTCGAGGTCCTTCTCGGCGACCCGCACCACCAGCCCGGTGGCGGCCAGCACCCGCTCGACGAGCGCGAGGTGCGGGTCACCCGCGGCGCTGCCCGCCGCGATCGCGCTCGCCCCCTTGCCGACGAGCGCCGGCGTGTTCGGCATGACGCGCACGACCGGCGTGCCCGCCGGCAGGGCCGCCTCGTAGACGCGCAGCGGCACGCCGGCGGCGACGCTGACGACGAGGGCGTCCGGGCGCAGCACCGGTGCGACGTCGGCGAGCACGGTCGGCACCACGTCCGGCTTCACCGCGACGAGGACGACGTCCGCGTGCGCCGCCGCGTCGGCGGAGGCGGCGGCCGTGGCCACCCCGTGCTCGGCCGCGAGCGCCGCGACCCGTGCGGGGTCGCGGTCCACCACGGTGACACGGTCGGCGGGCCAGCCGCCCTGCAGCAGGCCCGCGACGAGCGTGCCGCCCATGACCCCGCCCCCGAGCACCGCCACGGCCGGGGTGGTCCCCGCGTCGTGCGTCGTCATCGCGCCTCCTCGCTCCGCGCCGGCCCGTGGGCCGCGGCCGCCGGGCGTCGCGCCCGGGCCGCGGCCGAGCCTACCGACGGCACCGGACGACGGTCCGCCGGCACCCGGTGCGGCGCCGCGGGCCGGACGCGGTGCACCTGGACGGTCGCGGGGTCGACCCCGCCGCCGCGTCCACCCGGCGCTCGTTCAGCACCGCGACCCCGCGTCGCTGCACGACGGCCGCCTCACCGCCTCTCCGGCGCCGCGACGGCCCCGGGTCGTCGCCCCGGGTCGTCGCCCCGGGTCGCGGTCGCCCTGCCCGCCGCCCGGCGTGCACCACCCGGTTGTTCGGCAGCACCAGCATGGTCGATCCCTGCACGACGGCCGCCTCGTCGGTGGCGGCGTGCGCGGTGGAGACCGTGGGGCCGTTCGCGCCGGCGGGCGCGCGTCGGCGGGCGCGACCGTGACGGTCGCGGCGCGTCGTCCTGCCCGCCGATCCGGTGTCAGCGCGTGAGGTGGGCACGGATCGCGGAGGAGACGACGCCGTGCGTCGCCAGGTCGCGTGCCGTGAACCGCAGCACGTCGACCCCCGCCGCCACGAGGGCGTTCTGGCGCGTGCGGTCGGCGAAGAGCGCGTCCGGGGCGCCGTGCACGCCCGCGCCGTCGATCTCCGCGACGAGCAGCCGCCCGTCGCGGAGCCACCACCCGAGGTCGCCGCGCGCCACGACCCGGCCGCGTCCGTCCCGCACGGGCACCTGCAGCTCGTCCGGCGGCACGCCGTCGTCGACGCACTCCAGGCGCGCCCACGTCTCGAGCGGCGACTGCGCGCGGCCGTCGGCCAGCGCCAGCCACGGCCGCGCCCGCGCGGCGCCGCGTCGGCCGCGGACCACGGCGTCGACGTCGTCGAGACCGCAGCCGACGAGCCCGCGCAGCAGCGCCGAGTCGAGCACCGCGACCGCGTGCCGCCGGTCCAGCTCGCACACCGCCTGCGCCACCGCCCACGCCGGGGCGGCGACCCGTGCCGAGCCGACGCGCTCGACGGGCATCCCGGCGTCGAAGCACCGCACGACGACGGAGCCGCGAGGCCGCCGGCGGCTGCCGCCCGGCATCGCGACATCCGGGCGGACGACCGGAGGAAGTCCGTCGACGCCGAGCAGCGCGAGCGCGGACGCGCCGACGGCGATCGCGCTCGGGCCGGCCGCGAGGAGGCCGGTCCACGCCGCGCGTCGCCGGGCCCCGTCGTGCCCCGCTCCGAGCGGCCCACCGGCGAGCACGCCGAGGCCCGGCGTGACGTCGTACACCGCCCGCTGCACGCGGACGAGCCGGCCGCTGCGGACGAGCGACTCGCGGTGCCCGCGCGGCACCCCGGACGCGTCGCACTGCCGCGTCGACACGAGCCCTTCCTGGACGAGCGCGTGCATCAGCAGACGGTCGGGGAGAGGGAGCCGGCGAACCATGGGGACACCGCACCGCGTGCGGGACGCCGGCCGATCCGCAGGCGGCCCGCGCTGTGGACGCGACGCGCCGACCGCGGGCTGGGGTCGCCTCGTCGCGGCGGCGACGCGTCCGCCGACGACGCCGATCACCGCTGCCGGACCCCTCGGCGCGTCCCCGGACGATGACGAACCGACCACCGATCGAGCGCACGCCACCGGCCGGCCGGACCGACCGCGCGCCCGGCGAACCAGCCGTCGTGCAGCATCCGCGCGGTCGCATGCTGCAGAACCGCCGGGTGAGCGCCGTCGACGGTCCGGTCGCCACACGGACGACCCGAGAGCCGGCCACCGACCACTCGGAAGCCGGCCCTCCGTCCCGCGCCCGGCGAACCGGCCGTCGTGCAGCATCCGCGCGGTCGCATGCTGCAGAACCGCCGGGTCGGCGCTCAGTCGGGCCGCGGCGGCTGGGACCGCCGTCGCGCGGCCGAAGCGGCGCCTTCGGCCGGTTCCCATCGGCCAACCGGCCGTCGTGCAGCATCCGCGTCGCCGCATGCCGCAGAACCGCCGGGTCGGCGGCATGCGTCGGGTCGCGGCGGCGCCGACCGGGCGGCGCGTCAGGGGGTCGGCAGGAGCAGGAGGCCGTCGGCGACCAGCCCGCGTGCGGCCGGGAGGACGTCGGCCGCGACGTCCTGCGCCGGCACGTCCAGCAGCGACGCCAGCGCCGCGACGATCTGGCCGGCGGTGAGCTCGCCGTCGCACGCGCCGACGAACGCCGCCAGCGCGGTGCCGGCGCGGACCGTCACGCCGAAACCGCCGCCCTGCCGCAGCAGGACGACGTTCGGGTCGACCGCGCCGGGCTCGAGGTAGCGCTCCTCGGTGACGTCGCCCGCGACGCGCAGCCGCAGGCCGGCGAGGTCGCGGTCGTCCAGGCGCGCGAGCGCGTCGTGCGCCTCGAGGCCCGCGGCCAGCACCGGGCCGAGGGGCTGGCGAACCGGCCCGACGCGGTCCTCGAGCCGGCGCAGCGTCGGCGTGCCGGTGACGGGCCGGCGCAGCGTGACGACGCCGAACGCGACGCTGTCGACGTCCCGGGACGCGAGGTCGTCGAGCCACGCGCCGTACAGGTCGCGCCACGCGGCGCCGTCCGCGGGGGTGGTGCCGCCGTCGCGGATCCACGTCTCCGCGTACTCGGCGGGGTCCTGCTCGTCGCGGCGGACGACCCACGCGTCGAGCCCGGCGGCGTCGATCCACGCGCCGACGCGCTCGTCCCAGCGCTCGCCGCGGCGGACCTCCCAGTTGGCGAGGAGCTGCGCCGCACCACCGGGCGCGAGCACGTCGCCGACCCCGGTGACGAGGTCGCGCACGAGGTCGTCGCCGGCGCGGCCGCCGTCGCGGTAGTCGTACGCCGGCACGTCGGCGCGGCGCGGGGTGATGACGAACGGCGGGTTGCTGACGACGAGGTCGAAGGTCTCCCCGGCGACGGGCTCGAGCATCGACCCCTGCCGCAGCTCCACCCGGTCCGGCCCGAGGCCCGCGAGCGCGGTCGTGAACCGGGCGAACGCGAGCGCCCGCGCGGACAGGTCGGTGGCGACGACCTCCGGCGCGTGCCGCGCCGCGTGCAGCGCCTGGACGCCGCACCCGGTGCCGAGGTCGAGCACGCGGCCGCGCGGCCCGCGGACGGTGGCCTGCGCGAGCGTCACCGACGCCCCGCCGACGCCCAGCACGTGGTCGGTGCGCAGCGCGCGCCCGGTGGCGACCTCGCCGAGGTCGGACGCGACCCACCAGGCCGCCTCGCCGGCGCCGTCGACCGCGGCGTAGGGGCGCAGGTCGACGACGGCCTGGACGTCGTCGTCCGTGCCGGCGCCGGCGGTGGTGACGAGCCCGAGGCGCCGTGCGCCGTCGACGCCGAGCCGGGGCAGCGCCGCCCTGAGCGCCGTACCGGGGACGGGTGCGCCGAGCACGAACGCGCGCACGAGCGTGGCGACGGGGTCGTCGACGCCGGCGGTGGAGCGCAGCGCGGGCACCGCCTCACCGCGGTGCAGGGCGCCGTTCGCGACGGGGCCCAGCAGCGCCTCGACGCGGTCGACGGTGTAGCCGGCGGCGCCGAGGTCGTCACGGAGCGCGTCGACGAGGGCGTCGTCGACGACGGGGGCGTCGGGGGTGGTCGGCGGGTTCACGTCCGCCATCGTCGCAGGCGCGGCGGCGTCAGCCGGCGGCGGGCAGCGCGACGTCCACGACGAGCGGGCGGTGATCGCTCGCGACGCCGACGGGTGCGTCGTCGGGGACCCGCGCCTGCCGCACGGACATGCGGCCGTCGACGAGCACGGCGTCGATGCGGACGCGCGGTGCGTCGGCGGGGTAGGTCGGGTGGTCGGCACCGACGGTGGCGGCGGCGTCCTGCAGCCCCCCGGCGGCGCCGAGCAGCGCGGACCACGACGGCCCGCCGGGACGCTCGTTGAGGTCGCCCGCGACCAGCACGGGCGCCCCGGCGTCGTGCCGTGCGGCGAGCAGCCGGCCGGAGACCAGGTCGACGTGCCGGGCGCGCTCGGCGGCGCGCAGGCCGAGGTGCACCACGACGACGCGCACGCCGTCGACGCGGGCGGTCGACGCTCCGCGGCGGGTCAGCCCGGGCCGCCACGGCAGCCGCACGGCGTGCGCGTCCCGCACGGACCGGTGCGGCGCGACGAGCAGCGCGGTCGTGCGCGCTCCCCCGCCCGCCACGGCGACGCGCAGCCCGGTGCGGGCGGCGAACCGGCGCAGCCGCCACCGGCCGAGCAGCCGGCGTGGCGGCTCCTGCGCGGCGAGGACGTCGGGGCGGGCGGTGCGGACGACGTCGACGAGCGCGTCGACCTCCTGCCGCAGCCCGCGCAGGTTGTACGTCATGACCCGCAGCGTGCGGACGTCGTCGTCGGGCACGGATCCTCCGTGGGTGTCGGCGGCGGGGGCGTCATCGGCGCGACACCGCCCGCGCCCGAAGGGTAGACGCAGCGGCGAAGCGATTCGCACGTTTCGCGCACCCTGTCCGCGCCGAAGTTTCTTCGGTAGCTTGACGAAGTCTGCCCGGCCGCGACGGAGCGGCCGCACACCCCGGGAGGTCCGATGCCGGTCCCAGCTGCCCGAGCGCGCGTCCGCGGGGTCGCCGCCACGTGCGCCGCAGCCCTCGCCGCGGCGCTGCTCGCGGTCCCGTCCGCGGCGACCGCAGGCGCCGCGCCGGCTCCCGCCGCGCCGGCCCCGGCCACCGTCTCGGTCGTCGACCCCGACGCCACGGCCGCCACGCGGTCGCTGTTCGCCTACCTCGACGACGTCCGCGGCGAGGAGGTCCTCGTCGGCCACCAGCACGCGACGTCGTTCGGGCTGACGCTCGACGCGCCCGACGGCACCACGTCCGACCTCGCGAACACCTACGGCGACTTCCCGGCCGTCTTCGGCTGGGACACGCTGATCCTCGAGGGGGACGAGCGCCCGGGCGCCGCGGGCAACACCACCGAGCAGAACATCGCGGCGTTCGCCGACCACATCGAGAAGGCGCACGCGATCGGCGGCGTCAACACCATCAGCGCGCACATGGAGAACTTCGTCACGGGCGGGTCGTTCTACGACACGTCGGGCGACACGCTGCGCGCGGTGCTGCCCGGCGGCTCGCACCACGCCGACCTCAACGCCTACCTCGACCACATCGCGACGCTGGCCGGCGAGGTCCGCGACGCGGACGGGGAGCTCATCCCGATCATCTTCCGCCCGTGGCACGAGAACGCGGGCTCGTGGTTCTGGTGGGGCGCCGCCTTCGGCTCGCCCGGCGAGTACAAGGAGCTCTTCCGCTACACCGTCGAGTACCTGCGCGACGTCAAGGGCGTCCCGAACTTCCTGTACGCGTGGGGGCCGGGCGGTGGGTTCGGCGGTGACGAGGACGTGTACATGCGCACGTACCCGGGGGACGCGTTCGTCGACGTGCTCGGCTACGACACGTACGACGCCACCGGCTCGCAGGCGTTCCTCGACGGGCTCGTCGCCGACCTCGGGTTGATCGCGCGGATCGCCGACGAGCGCGGCAAGATCTCGGCGTTCACGGAGTTCGGCGTCACGAACGGCGTGGGCACCAACGGCTCGAACCCCGAGCAGTGGTTCACGAAGGTCCTCGCGGCCATCGAGGGCGACCCGGACGCGCGCCGCAACGCGTACATGCAGACGTGGGCCAACTTCGACGAGGGCCAGCACTACGTGCCCGTCGGCGACGACGCGCTCGTGCCGGACTTCCAGGCGTTCGTCGACGACCCGTTCACGGCCATGTCCGACGACCTCGACCTCGCCGACGTCTTCGGCCGCGACGTCGCCACGACGCCGCAGCCGCCGCTCGTGCACGTCGTCAGCCCCGCCGACGGCGCCCGCGTGGCGACGAGCCCGACGACGCTGCGGGTCGCGGTCGACAACGTCGACGCCGACGCGGTCGCGGTGACGGTCGCGCGCGGGGACGACGAGGAGGTCGTGGAGCTCGCGCACGACGGCGGCCTGTGGTGGACCGCGGAGCTCGAGGTCCCGGCGGATCAGCTCGACAACAGCACGCGCACCCTGACCGCGCGGGTGACGGTCGACGGCGAGGTGCTGCTCACGGAGACGTCGCAGGTCGTGCTCGGTCCGCGCCCCACGTTCGGCCCCGGGGTCGTCGACGACTTCGAGGGGTACGGCGACGACACCGCGCTGCGCGCCGAGTACGTGCAGTACGGCGCGAACACGATCACCCTCGAGACGGGTTCCGTGGGGCAGGGCGCGAAGGCGCTGCGCCTCGACTACGACTTCGCGACGCAGACGTACACCGGCATCGGCAAGCAGATCAGCGGCGACTGGTCCGACTTCAACGAGCTGACGCTGTGGGTCGACCCCGACGCGTCGGACAACCGGATGGTCCTGCAGCTCAAGGCCGGCGGCGTCGCCTACGAGGCGTACCCGTCGCTGGCGGGCGACGAGCCGCAGCAGGTGACGATCCCGTTCGTCGACTGGCGCCCCGCGCCGTGGGACACGGCGAACGCGGACCGCCGCATCACCGACGACGACCTGCGGACCATCGAGCAGCTCAACGTCTACGTGAACGCGGCCGAGGGCGGGGCGACGTCCGGCTCGGTCGTCGTCGACGCGATCGCCGCGCTGCCCGGCACCGAGCCGCCGCCGCTCTTCGCCGACGTGCCGAAGGGCCACCCGTACGAGGCCGACGTGCTGTGGCTGCACGGACAGGGCCTGGACGACGGGTACGCGGACGGCACGTTCCGGCCCGAGGGCGTGGTGCTCCGCGCGGCCGCCGCCGACCTGCTGCACGCCTACGCGGGCGAGGGCGCGCAGCCGACCGTGCGGCACCCCACGTTCTGGGACGTGCCGCGCCGGCACCCGTCGTACGCGGCCGTCGAGTGGCTCGCCGCCGAGCAGGTCGCCGACAGCCGCCCGCTGCCGCTCTTCCTGCCGTGGCTGCCGCTGGACCGCACGACCGCCGCCGTGTGGCTGTACCGCCTCGCGGGCGAGCCGGAGGTGACGGGCGACCTGGCGTTCACGGACGTCCCGCGCGCCGCACGCGCGGCCGTGCTCTGGGCGACGCAGACCGGCGTCGTGGAGCCCGAGTCGGCCACGCGGTTCGGCCTGCTGCGGCCCGTGCTGCGCCAGGAGATGGCCCGGTACCTGCACCGGTTCGACGCGCTGCCCGAGCCGCTCGAGCCCGTCGTGCTGTTCGACTTCGCGGACGGGGCGCAGGGCTGGACGGCCATGAGCGGCACCGCGACCGCGGCCGGCGGGGCGCTCGCGGTGACCGCGGGTGCGGACGGCACGTGGGTCGGCGTGAGCGGGGCGTTCGACCTGACGGGCCGCACGCAGCTCGTCGTCGACGCGGACGCCACCACGGGCTTCGACACCAAGCTGGCGCTGCAGGTGGGGCCGTCGTGGCAGTGGTGCGAGACCGCGCAGGCGGGCTGGGTCGCCGGCCCGCGGCAGGACGTCGTCCTCGACCTGACCACGCTGTCGGCGGAGTGCGCCGCCGGCCTCGCCGACGTCCGCGGGATGCACCTCTACCTCAACGCGGGCGAGCACGTGGTCGACGACGTGGAGGTCCGCTGACGTCGGTGGCCGGACGCCGGACCGTGCCGTCCGGTACGCGTAGGTTGGGTCGCACACCACCCACCGCCGTCGCCCGGCCCCTCGGCCGTGCGGCGCACCCTGCTCGAGGAGAACCTGTGCGACGACCGCTCGCGCTGGCCGCCACGGCCGCGACCGCCCTGCTGCTCGCCACCGCCTGCTCCGGGGGCGGCGACGAGCCGGCCCCCACGTCCTCGGGCACGCCGGACGCGTCGTCCGCCGCCGCGGAGCCGACCGCGGACGCCGGTGCGGACGCCGGCGACCTCGCCGAGTGCATCCTCGGCACGTGGGACGTCGACACCGCCGCGATGCAGGAGTCGATGGACGCGCTGCTCGCCACGGGCGGTGCGGAGCTCGACGCCATGCAGACGACGATCACGGGCGAGGGCACGTACGACTTCGCCGAGGGCGGCGCGTTCACCGGGACCGCCGACATGGCGTCCGGCGTGACCATGTCGGCCGAGGGCATGGAGATCGCCACGCAGTCGACGTCGACGGGGACGATGACCGGCACGTGGGCGGTCGAGGGCGACCAGCTGACGCTCGCCGACATCGACACGAGCGGCATGACGGTGACGACCACCGGCACGATGAACGGCGAGCCGTTCGACATCCCCGAGGGCTCGACGGAGGCCGCCATGGACGCGGCGCCGCCGACCGCGTCGACCGCGACGTGCACCGCCGACACCCTGACGCTGACGACGACCAGCGCCGTGGACGAGAGCAGCGAGCCGCTCAGCCTGAGCTACACGCTGCGCCGCTGACCGTCCCCCGCACGACCCGCACCACCTCACGCACGACGCGGCCGGCCGGGCACCACGCCCGGCCGGCCGCGTCGTCGTACGCGCCCTGCGCGCCGCCTCAGCCGACGCGCTGCGGGTCGTCCACGAGGTGCGTCTCGTGCTCGAGCCGGCCCTCGCGGTCGACCCGGGCCGCCCGCAGCCGGGACGCGACGACCGCGCCGAACGCGATGAGCGTCGCCGCGACGGCGATGCCGAGGCGCACGGTGTGGTTCGCGTCGTCGCCCACGGAGACCAGCACGATGGCCGGGGCGATGAGCACCGACACGAGGTTCATCACCTTGAGCAGCGGGTTGATCGCCGGGCCGGCCGTGTCCTTGAACGGGTCGCCGACGGTGTCGCCGATGACGGCGGCGGCGTGCGCGGGCGAGCCCTTGCCGCCGTAGTTGCCGTCCTCGACGATCTTCTTCGCGTTGTCCCACGCGCCGCCCGAGTTGGCGAGGAACACCGCCATGAGCACGCCCGTGCCGATGGCACCGGCGAGGAACCCGGCGAGCGGGCCGACGCCGAGGCCGAAGCCGACGGCGATGGGCGCGAACGCCGCGAGCAGGCCGGGCGTCGCGAGCTCGCGCAGCGAGTCGCGGGTGCAGATGTCGACCACGCGCCCGTACTCGGGGCGGACCTCGCCGGTCATGATGCCGGGGTGCTCGCGGAACTGGCGGCGCACCTCGAACACGATGGCACCGGCGGCGCGGGTCACGGCGTCGACGGCCAGG
Source organism: Cellulomonas pasadenensis (assembly GCF_047229365.1). Taxonomy (NCBI): domain Bacteria; kingdom Bacillati; phylum Actinomycetota; class Actinomycetes; order Micrococcales; family Cellulomonadaceae; genus Cellulomonas; species Cellulomonas pasadenensis. Next base: position 18,534 of record NZ_JBFTEP010000061.1, read on the forward strand.
CCCGAGAACAGGAACACGACCGCACCGCCGAGGATGACCCCGACGAGCGTGACCGGGCTGATGATGTCGTAGGACATCATCGCCGCGACGAGGTCGTCGCCGACCTCGCCCGAGACGTCCCGCAGGGCGCTCGCCACCGCGTCGGCGTACGAGCCGAACAGCGCGGTGGCGGCGAGCACGGCCGTGGCGATGGCGATGCCCTTGGTGACGGCCTTCGTGGTGTTCCCGACCGCGTCGAGGTCCGTGAGGATCTGGGCGCCCTCCGGCGTGACGTCGCCGGACATCTCCGCGATGCCCTGCGCGTTGTCGCTCACCGGGCCGAACGTGTCCATCGCGACGATGACGCCGACGGTGGTGAGCAGGCCGCAGCCCGCGAGCGCGATGAGGAACAGCGCGAGCGGCACCGACCCGCCGGCGAGCAGGAAGACGCCGCAGATGGCGGCGGCGATGATGCCGGCCGTGTAGACGGCCGACTCGAAGCCGACGCCGATGCCGGACAGCACGACGGTCGCGGCCCCCGTGAGCGTGGTGCGCGCGACGTGCAGCGTCGGCTTGCTGGTCGTCCCCGTGAAGTAGCCCGTCACCCACAGGATGACGCCGGCCAGGACGACGCCGATGAGCACGGCGGCCGACGCGACGAGGCGCGGGTCGCCGACGTGCGTCTCGAGCCCCGCGGTGCCGCCCGTCAGCGCCGCGAACGACGACGGCAGGTACAGGAACGCGGCGACGGCGGCGAGCACGACGCCCACGAGGGCGGACACGTAGAACCCGCGGTTGATGGCGGTGAGCCCGCTCTCGGCGCCCCGCACGCGCGTGATCGCGACGCCGAGGCCGGCGACGAGCGCCCCGACGGCCGTCACGATCAGGGGGAAGACCATGCCCTCCTCGCCGAACGCCGCGCGCCCGAGGATGAGGGCGGCGACGAGCGTCACGGCGTAGGACTCGAACAGGTCCGCGGCCATGCCGGCGCAGTCCCCCACGTTGTCGCCCACGTTGTCCGCGATGGTGGCGGCGTTGCGCGGGTCGTCCTCGGGGATGCCCTGCTCGACCTTGCCGACGAGGTCGGCGCCGACGTCCGCGGCCTTGGTGAAGATGCCGCCGCCGACGCGCATGAACATCGCGAGCAGCGCGGCGCCGAAGCCGAAGCCCTCGAGCACGGCGGGCGCCTCCTGGCCGTAGACCAGCACGACCGCGGCGGCGCCCAGCAGGCCGAGGCCGACGACGGCCATGCCGACGACCCCGCCCGTGCGGAAGGCGATGCGCGCACCCTCGGCGCGTCCGCCCGGCAGCGAGGCCGCGGCGGCGACGCGCAGGTTGGCGCGCGTGGCGAGCCACATGCCGAGGAACCCGATGGCGGCGGAGAAGCCCGCGCCGACGAGGAAGAACAGGGAGCGGCCGAGCTTGACGCCCCCGTCGCCGGGCAGCAGGAACAGCAGGGCGCAGACGACCGCGGCGAACAGCGCGAGGGTGCGGAACTGCCGGCGCAGGTACGCCGACGCCCCTTCCTGCACGGCGAGCGCGATCTCCTGCATGGACACCGTGCCCTCGCCCGCGGCGAGGACCTGACGACGGAGCACCGCCGCGACGACCAGGGCGGCCACCGCGACCACCGCGATGGCGGCGACGATCGTGATGCTCGTGGCACCGAGCTGCATGCATCCTCCTCGACACATACGGCGCGGACCCCCTGTGCGCGCCACGTCCGACCGGCCCCGTTGCCGGCGGACCGGGCGAGTCTAGCCAGACCGTGTGACGTGGGTCGCACCGGGACATGACACCCGTTCGGGGCGTGTCCGGGCGCGTCAGCCGGCGAGCGCCGCCTCGAGGGTCCCGTGGATCGTGAACACCTGGTGCAGCCCCGTGATGGTGAAGATCTTCATCAGCTGCTCGGAGTCGATGACGAGCGCCATGCGCCCGCCCGCCGTCCGCACGCGCTTGAGCGTGCCGACCAGCAGGCCGAGGCCCGTCGAGTCCATGAACGACACGGCCGTGAGGTCGACGACGAGGTCGGTCCCGCCCTCCGCGACCGTCCGCGCCAGCTGCTCCCGCAGCCGGTCCGCGCTCGCCACGTCCACCTCGCCGGCCACCCGCACCACGGTGCGCGTGCCGACGACCTCCTGCTCCACCTGCACGTCCACGGACGCCCTTCCCGTCGGGCCTGGGTCTCACGGCATTCAAGCACCCGGGGCCGGGCCCGCCACAGCAGGCCCCGCACGCGGTCCCCGTTCACCCGACCGGAGGAGGACCCAACCTTTCGGGCCGCTCACCCGTCTGGGAGTCTGTGCGGGGCCGTGGGGTCCCGTCCCGAGACACGGAGGTCGTTCGTGACGAGCTGGGAGGACGCGCTCGACGAGCTCGTCCGCACCCGCGGGAAGGCGCTGGTCGGGTACGCGTACCTGCTCACCGGGGACCTCCGCGAGGCCGAGGACCTGGTGCAGGACGCGATCGTCCGGTCCTTCACGCGCGGCCGCGCCACGCGGGAGGTCGCCTCCGCGGAGGCGTACGTGCGGCGCGCGGTGCTGACCACCTACGTCGACGGCTTCCGCCGCCGACGGCACTGGGCGACGATCCGGCACCTCACCGCCGTGCCGGCCGTCACGCCGGCGGACGGCCCGCACGCCGGCCCGGAGCAGCTCGTGACGACGCGGCTGACCGTGCAGGAGGCGCTGGCCACGCTGCCGCCGCGCGTGCGCGCCTGCATGGTCCTGCGCCACTTCGACGACCTGCCCGTCGCGGAGGTCGCCGCCACCCTCTCCCTGTCGGTCGGCGCCGTGAAGCGCTACCTGCACGACGGGACGCGCGCGCTGGAGGCCCGGCTGGGACCCGTCCTCGGCCGCGACGACGTCCCCGCCGACGACGCCCCCGCCCCCACCGACGACGTCCTCGTCACCCCCCGGAGGTCACGATGAGCACACGGCTGGACCAGGCCCTCGCCGAGATCGCCGACGCCGCGGGGCACGCGTCCCGGCTCGCCGTGCCGGGCGACCCGGCCGGCAGCGCGACCGTGCACCGCATCACCGCACGCGTGCGCCGGCGGCGCGC
>NZ_JBFTEP010000062.1:0-21299 GCF_047229365.1 Cellulomonas pasadenensis
CGGCCGGCCTCGCGCTGCTCGCCCCGCTCGCGCTCGTCGCGGCGGCCGCGCCCGCTGCGGCTGCGCCCACCACCGACCTCGCGCGCGTCGGCACCGCCACGGCGGACCGCGCGCAGGACGACGTCGACGGCCGCTTCCCGGCCGACCTCGCGGTGGACGGCGACCCGGGGACGCGGTGGGCGAGCGGCAACGGGCCCGACGAGGACGTCGAGTTCACCGCGGCGCTGCAGGTCGACCTCGGCACGACCGCCCAGGTGGAACGGGTCTCGCTCGCGTGGGAGGCGGCGTTCGCGACCCGGTACGAGGTCCAGGTCGCGTCCGGCGACCCGGCCGACCCGGCCGCGTGGACCACCGTGCACACGCAGGACGCCGGCGACGGCGGCACGGACGACGTCGCGCTCGCCGAGCCGGTCGACGCCCGCCACGTCCGGGTGCAGATGCTCGAGCGCACGTCGTTCGACTGGGACCCCGCCCGCCCGCACTGGTACGGCTACTCGCTGTTCGCGCTGGAGGTCTACGGCACGCCCGCGCAGCCCGTCGCGGCGCTCGGCCGCACCGCCGTCACGGTGCCCGCGGGCGGCACGGCGAGCGTGCCGGTGCTGCTCAACGCGCCGGCGGCCGAGGAGGTGTCCGTCCGCGTGCGGTCGACCGGCGGCACCGCCGTGGCCGGCACGGACTACACGGCCGTCGACGAGCGCGTGACGTTCGCGCCCGGCGAGACGAGCGCGACGGTGGACGTCGCGACGGTCGACCGCGGCCCGCTCGCGCCCGTCGGCACCGTCGGGCTGACGGTGGACGAGCCGTCCGACGGCCTCCTCCTCGGCGGCCGCACGGCCGCGACCGTCACGATCACGCCGCACGGCAGCCTGCCGGACGTCGGCGCGACGACCCTCCTCGAGGACTTCACGGGCGGCGTGCCCGGCGCCTACCTCACGTGGGGCAGCCGCCCGGAGGTCACGCCGGCGCTCACCACGGCGTCCGGCGCGCGCGAGGGCGCGGCCGACGACGCGGTGCTCGTCGCGACCGTCGGCGCCGAGCCCGGCGACGGCGACTGGTCCGGGTTCACGCACGACCTGCAGGCGACCGACTGGTCGGCCCACGACGGCTTCACGTTCTGGTTCCTCGGCACGGGCGGCGGCGGCACGCTGCGCTACGAGCTCAAGAGCGGCGGGCAGCTGTTCGAGACCTCCGTCGTCGACGACGCCGAGGGCTGGCGCCGCGTGTCGGTGCCGTTCGCGTCGCTGCGCCTCAAGGGCGACCCGGCGTCCGACGCGCGGTTCGACCCGACCGGCGCCACCGGCTGGGCGATCACGCTGACCGACCTCGGCGCGGGGGAGTGGCGGTTCGACGACCTCGCGCTGTACGACCGGCTGACGCTCCTCGAGGACGTCGAGGGCGACGTCCCGGTCGCCGAGCCGGGCAGCCAGGTGGGCCTGTTCACGTGGGGCTCCGACGGCGCACAGGTCTCGCTCGAGGTGCAGGAGCAGGACCGCGACGGCGCACCGGCCGGCAACCACGTGCTCGGCGGGGAGTACCTGATCCCCGGCGGCGGCTGGGGCGGCTTCTCGCAGAACCTCGCCGCGCCGCAGGACTGGAGCTCCTACGAGGGCATCCGCCTGCTCTGGTACGCCTCGCAGGAGACGCGGCCCGCGTCGCCCACGGCCGGCGCGGACATCAAGGTCGAGCTCAAGGACGGCGGCCCGGACGGCGAGCACTCCGAGGTCTGGGCGGCGACGTTCAAGGACACGTGGTCGCCCGACGGCAGCCGGTGGAACCTGGTCGAGATCCCGTTCTCGGCGTTCACGCTCTCCGGCTACCAGCCCGGTGACGAGGCCACGCGGAACGGCGTGCTCGACCTGACGTCGTCGTGGGGCTACGCGATCACGTTCGTGCCGGGCCTCGCCGAGCCCGAGGGCTGGGCGGTCGACGACGTCGGCCTGTACGGCGCGGCGGTCCCGCCGGCGACGGCGCAGGTCGTCGCCGACCCGGGCGTCGTGCTCGTGGACCCGGGCGACACGGCCGAGGTCACGCTGCGCCTGACGACGACCGACGGCAGCCCGCTGCCCGACGACGTCACGGTGACGTGGGAGGACGTCCCCGGCACGGCCGAGCGCGGCACGCACTACACGGCCCCGACGGGGGACGTGACGTTCGCCGCGGGCACGGAGTCGGGCGCCACGGCGACGGTGGAGGTCGCGACGCTCGCCACGGCCGAGCAGGACGACGCGCGCTCGTTCGCGCTGCGTCTCTCCGCGGCCGGCGCGGCGGTCGGGGACGACGTGCGCGTCGTGCTCAACGCGGTCGGCGCGCCGTACCTCGACGCGTCCCGGCCGACGGCCGAGCGCGTCGAGGACCTGCTGGGCCGCATGACGCTCGCGGAGAAGGTCGGCCAGATGACGCAGGCGGAGCGGCTCGGCCTGCGCTCGCCGACGCAGATCGCCGAGCTGGGTCTCGGGTCCGTGCTGTCGGGCGGCGGCTCCGTGCCGCGGCCGAACACGGCGGCCGGCTGGGCCGACATGGTGGACGGGTTCCAGCGCGAGGCCCTGAGCACGCGCCTGCAGATCCCGCTCGTGTACGGCGTCGACGCCGTGCACGGCCACAACAACGTGGTCGGCGCGACGATCTTCCCGCACAACCAGGGCCTGGGTGCCACGCGTGACCGCGACCTCGTCGAGGCGGCCGCGCGCGCCACCGCCGTCGAGGTGCGGGCGACCGGCGTGCCGTGGACGTTCGCGCCGTGCCTGTGCGTCACGCGCGACGAGCGGTGGGGCCGGTCGTACGAGGCGTTCGGCGAGGACCCCGCGCTCGTGGCGGCCATGGCGGCGCCGGCGGTCGAGGGCCTGCAGGGCACCGACCCGGCCGACCTGTCCGGGCCGGAGCGCGTCCTCGCGACCGCGAAGCACTGGGTCGGCGACGGCGGCACGCGGTACGAGCCGTCGCAGGCGGGCTCCGGCTACCCGATCGACCAGGGCGTCACGCACGTCGCGGACCTCGAAGAGCTGCGGCGCGTCCACGTCGACCCGTACCTGCCGGCCCTGGCCGCGGGCGTCGGCTCGATCATGCCGTCGTACTCCGCCGTGGCGGTCGCGGGCGGCGAGCCGCTGCGGATGCACGAGCACCGCGAGCTCAACACCGACCTGCTCAAGGGCGAGCTCGGCTTCGACGGCTTCCTCATCAGCGACTGGGAGGGCATCGACAAGCTCCCGGGCGGCACGTACCGCGAGAAGGCGGTGCGCGCGGTGAACGCCGGGCTCGACATGGCCATGGCGCCGTACAACTTCGCCACGTTCGTCGAGGCGCTCACGGGCGCGGTCCAGGACGGCGAGGTCGAGCAGGCCCGCGTGGACGACGCGGTCCGCCGGATCCTCGCGCAGAAGTTCGCGCTCGGGCTGTTCGACGAGCCGTTCGCGGACCGCTCGCGTGCCGACGCCGTCGGTGGCGCCGAGCACCGGGCGATCGCCCGCGAGGCGGTCGCGGAGTCGCAGGTGCTGCTCAAGGACGCGGGCGGCGTGCTGCCGCTGGCGCGGGACGCGCACCTGTACGTCGCCGGCTCGAACGCCGACGACCTCGGCCACCAGTCCGGCGGCTGGACCGTCCAGTGGCAGGGCGCCTCGGGCGACATCACCGAGGGCACCACCGTGCTCGAGGGCATCCGCGCCGCCGCGCCGGGCGCGACCGTGACGCACTCGCCGGACGCGTCGGCCCCGCTCGACGGCGTCGACGTGGGCGTCGTCGTGGTGGGCGAGCCGCCGTACGCGGAGGGCGTCGGCGACGTCGGCAACAACGGGCGCAGCCTCGACCTGCCGGCGGCGGACCGCGCGGCGATCGACCGGGTCTGCGGTGCGGTCGAGTGCGTCGTGCTCGTCGTCGCCGGGCGCCCGCAGCTCGTCACCGACCAGCTCGACGGGATCGACGCGCTCGTCGCGTCGTGGCTGCCGGGCACCGAGGGTGCGGGCGTGGCGGACGTGCTGTTCGGCGACACGCCCTTCACGGGCCGGCTGCCGGTCTCCTGGCCGGCGTCCGCCGACCAGGTGCCGGTGAACGTGGGCGACGAGGAGTACGACCCGCTGTACGCGTACGGCTGGGGACTGCGCACCGACGCCCCGCGCACGCGGCTCGTCGCGACGCTCGACCGGCTGCCCGCCGGCGAGGGCCGCGACGCCGTGCAGGCCGTGCTCGACGCCCCGGTCTGGGACGGCGACGCGCTCGCCGCCGACGCGGTCGGCACGGCGGTCCCGCTCCTGGCGGCCGCGGCCGAGGCGCTCGGCGGCACGGACCGGGACGTCACCCCGGCCGCCGACGCGGTCGTCTCCGTCGTGCGGGACCTCGCGCAGGCGGCCGTGATCGCCGGCACCGCGCCGGCCGACGCCGACGCCCGCACGGCCGACGCGGAGCACGCGCTCCTCGCGGGCCGTCCCGCCGAGGCACTCGAGGCGCTCGCCGCGGTGGCGGGCGTGCCGACGACCGCCCCGGTGGAGTCGACGACGCGCCTGCGCCTGTCGGCGTGGGTCACGACGTTCGGCCACGCCGTGACGGCCGACGTCACGGTCCGCGCGGAGGGTGCACCGGCGCCGACCGGCACGGTCGAGCTCCGGGTCGCCGGCGAGACGGTCGGGACGGCCACCCTGCGCCCCGCCGGCGACGGGCGGTCCACCGCCCGCGCGACGCTGCCGGCCGACCTCGCGGTCGGCACGCACGACGTGGTCGCCGTCTACGCCGGCACGGCCGACACGGACCCGCCGGTGCGCGGCAGCGCGTCGGCCGCCGCGCGGCTGACGGTCGTGCGCACGCTGCCGCACGTGCGCACGGACGGGACCGACTGGACCGTCCGGGCGCGCGACGCCAAGCAGGTGCAGGTCCAGGTCCGCGGGGTCGCGGGCGTGGTGCCCACGGGCACGGTCGACGTGTGGGTCGACGGCCGCACCGCGGGGACGGCGACGCTCGACCCCGCCGGCCGCGCGGTCGTCGACCTGCCGCGCTCGACGCGCACGTCCTTCGTCGTGGTGACGTACCGCGGCGACGGCACGTACACGCCGTGGGTGTCCGCACCGCGGGTGCTGCTCGTGCGCTGACGCCGGACGAACCGGCCCGCACCGGGACACCCGGGACGGGCGGCTCGCCGACGGCGGCCGTCGCCACGTGCGACGGCCGCCGTCGTGGCGTGCGGCCCGCGCGCACGGCGTGACAATGGAGGACGTGACCGTCGAGCGCGCACCCCGGGTGGCCATGCTCTCGGTGCACACGTCCCCCCTAGACCAGCCCGGCACGGGCGACGCGGGGGGCATGAACGTCTACGTGCTGGAGCTCTCGCGCGCGCTCGCGGCCCGCGGTGCGCGCGTCGAGATCTTCACGCGCGCGACCGCGTCGGACCTGCCGGAGACCGTGGTGCTGGACGGCACGACCGCCGACGGCCGCACGCTCGCGGGACCGGAGGCGCGCGACGTACTGCTCGCCGACGACGTCCCGCCGGGCGTCGTCCCGCCCGTGCTCGTGCACCACGTGCCCGCCGGGCCGTTCGAGGCGCTCGACAAGAACGACCTGCCGGGCGTCCTGTGCGGCATGGCCGCGGGCGTGCTGCGCTCCGAGGCCGCGCGCCGGCCTGGCTGGTACGACGTCGTGCACTCCCACTACTGGCTCTCGGGCCAGGTCGGGGCGATCGCCGCGCAGCGGTGGGAGGTGCCGCTCGTGCACACCGCGCACACGCTCGCGCGCGTGAAGAACGCGAGCCTCGGTCCCGGCGACTCCCCGGAGCCGACCGTGCGGGTCGTGGGGGAGGAGCAGGTCGTCGCGGAGGCGGACGCGCTCGTCGCGTCCACGCCCGTCGAGGCGCGCGAGCTCGTCGAGCTGTACGCCGCCGACCCGCAGCGCGTGCACGTCGTCGAGCCGGGGGTGGACCTCGACCGGTTCGCGCCGGCCGCGCCGGGGGGACGTGCGGCCGCCCGCCGCGCGCTCGGGCTGCCGCTCGACCGGCAGGTGGTGCTGTTCGCCGGGCGCGTGCAGGCGCTCAAGGCTCCCGACGTGCTGGTCCGCGCGCTCGGCGTGCTGTGCGACGCGGGCCGTCCCGTGCCGCTGCTCGTCGTGCTCGGCGGGCCGAGCGGGCGCGCGACGGCCGTGCGCGAGCTGCTCGCGCTCGCCGCGACGTGCGGGGTCGCGGACGACGTCCTCGTGCACCCGCCGGCGCCGCGCGACCGCCTGCCGCTCTGGTACCACGCGGCCGACGTCGTCGCGATGCCCTCGCGCTCGGAGTCGTTCGGTCTCGTCGCGGCGGAGGCGCAGGCCAGCGGCGTCCCGGTGCTGGCGGCGGCCGTCGGCGGGCTGCGCACGGTCGTCGACGACGGCGTGTCCGGCCGGCTCGTCCCCGACCACGAGCCCGACCGGTGGGCGGACGTGCTCGCCGACGCGCTCGCGGACGACGAGCGCCGCGGCGCGTGGGGACGTGCTGCCCGCCGCGTCGCGGAGCGGTTCGGCTGGGAGGCCGCCGCCGACCAGCTGCTCAAGGTCTACGCGGTCGCCGCCGAGCAGCGCCGCTGAGCCCGCCGGCCTCGCGGCCGGGCCGTCCGGGCGACCGGGGGACGGACGTCCCTGCGGCCCGGGTCCGCGGCTGCGGCAGGATGGACCCATGACCTACACCCTCGTGCTGCTCCGCCACGGCGAGAGCGAGTGGAACGCGAAGAACCTCTTCACCGGCTGGGTCGACGTCCCCCTGTCGGAGAAGGGCGTCGAGGAGGCCAAGCGCGGCGGCACCCTGCTCACGGACGCCGGCGTGCTGCCGGACGTCGTGCACACGTCGCTGCTGCGCCGGGCCATCACGACGGCGAACTACGCGCTCGACGTGGCCGACCGCCTGTGGATCCCCGTCAAGCGCTCGTGGCGCCTGAACGAGCGCCACTACGGCGCGCTGCAGGGGAAGAACAAGAAGCAGACGCTCGAGGAGTACGGCGAGGAGCAGTTCATGCTCTGGCGCCGTTCGTACGACGTCCCGCCGCCCGAGATCGAGCTGGGCACGGAGTTCTCGCAGGACACCGACCCGCGCTACGCCGGCGAGCCGATCCCGCGCACGGAGGCGCTCGCGCAGGTCCTCGACCGGGCGCTGCCGTACTGGGACGCCGAGATCGTGCCCGACCTGAAGGCCGGCAAGGTCGTCCTCGTCGCCGCGCACGGCAACTCGATCCGCTCGATCGTCAAGTACCTCGACGACGTCGACGAGCAGACCATCGCCGGCATCAACATCCCCACCGGCATCCCGCTGCTCTACGAGCTCGACGAGGAGACGCTGAAGCCGACCGTCGCGGGCGGCACGTACCTCGACCCGGAGGCCGCCAAGGCCGCGATCGCCGCGGTGGCGAACCAGGGCCGCTGACCCGACCCGCACGCGCCGACGGGCCGTCGTCCCCCGGGGGACGGCGGCCCGTCGTGCGTCCGCGGCAGCCGGCCCGCCGCGGGTGCGCCCGGACGCGACGAGGCGCCCGCCCCCTCCCCGGGACGGGCGCCTCGCGGTGCGAGCCGGGGTACGGCTCGGTGGTCGCCGGGAGCCGGGGGTGCCCGGTCCGACGAGGTCGGTCAGACGGAGCGGACGGCCGCCGGGTCGAGCGCGTGCGCGGTGTCCCCGGTGACGAGGTAGACGACGCGGCGCGCGACCGACACGGCGTGGTCGCCGAACCGCTCGTAGTAGCGCCCGAGCAGGGTGACGTCGACCGTCTCCTGCGCGGGGCGCCGCCACTCGCCGGACAGCATCGCGCTGAACGTGTCGCTGTGCAGGGCGTCCAGGAGGTCGTCGTCCTGCTCGATGCTCTCCGCGAGCGCGAGGTCCCGCGTCTCGAGGAGCGTCGTGGTGCGCCGGGCGACGCGCACGGCGGCGTCCTGCATCTGCGTGAACGTCCCCTCCAGGCCCTCGGGCACGGCGCCGCGCGGGTAGCGCAGGCGCGTGACCTGGGCGACGTGCCGGGCGAGGTCGCCCATCCGCTCGAGCGACGCGCTCATGCGCAGCGCCGAGACGACGACGCGCAGGTCGGTCGCGACGGGCTGCTGCTGCGCGAGCAGGCGCACGCACCGCTCGTCGAGGTCGCGCTCGAGGGCGTCGATGGCGAGGTCGTCGGCGATCACCGACTCCGCGAGCCGGAGGTCGGCCGTGAGGAGCGCCTGACCGGCGCTCGTGACGGCCTGCTCGACGCGGCCGCTCATGGCGACCAGGTCCTCGCCGAGCTGCTTGAGCTCGGCGTCGAAGATGTCCCGCATGGTGTCCTCTCTGCGCGCAGGTGCGCGTTGCGGCCCACACCGTCGCACGGCCCGGTGAACGCTCGTCACCGCGCAGGTGAACACCCGGCGGCCGGGCGGCGTCGGCGTCCGCCGGTGGCGGGGCGTGCCCCGGGCGTCGGCCTAGTGTGGGCGGCGTGGAGTGGATGGACGGCCTCGCGCCGCTGGTGGCCGGGGCGCTCGGCGTGCTCGTCGGCGCGTTCGCCGTGGGCGCGTTCCGGTGGAGCGAGCGCGCGCAGCGCACGGTGCCGCCGCAGCCCGAGCCCGAGCTCGACGACGGGCTCGTCCGGACGCTCGCCGTGCTGCGGTCCGCGGCGGTCGTGCTCGACGCCGAGGACCGGGTGGTGCGCGCGAGCCCGCCGGCGCACGCGCTGGGCCTGGTCCGGGACGGTCGCCTGGTGCACGCCGCGATGCGCGACCTGGTGGAGGCGGTGCGCCGCGACGGCGTCATCCGGGACGAGGAGGTCGACGTCCCGCGCGGCCCGGTCGGCGCCGGTCGGCTGCTCGTGCAGGCGCGCGTCGCGCAGGTGACGCCCGAGCACGTGCTGCTCCTGGCGGAGGACCTCACGCAGGCCCGCCGCCTCGAGGCCATCCGCCGCGACTTCGTCGTCAACGTCTCGCACGAGCTCAAGACGCCCGTCGGCGCGCTGTCCCTGCTGGCGGAGACGGTGCAGGACGCGGCGGACGACCCGGAGGCGGTGCGCCGGTTCGCCGGCCGCATGCAGACGGAGGCCGTCCGGCTGTCCGCTCTGGTGCACGAGATCATCGAGCTGTCCCGCCTGCAGGCCACCGGCGCGCTGGAGGAGCTCGCGCCCGTCGCGGTCGACGACGTCGTCGCCGAGGCGGTCGACCGCGCGCGCACGGGTGCCGACGCCAAGCAGGTGCGCGTCAGCGCGGGGGGCGCGCGGGGCGTCACGGTGTTCGGCGACCACAACCTCCTCGTCACCGCGGTGCGCAACCTGCTCGACAACGCGGTGGCGTACTCGCCCGAGGGGACGCAGGTCGCCGTCGGCGTCGCGCGCCGCGGCGAGCTCGTCGAGATCGCGGTCGTCGACGAGGGCGTCGGCATCGACCCGGCCGACCAGGAGCGCGTGTTCGAGCGGTTCTACCGCGTCGACCCGGCGCGCTCGCGCGACACCGGCGGCACCGGCCTCGGCCTGTCGATCGTCAAGCACGTCGCGGCGGACCACGGCGGCGACGTGTCGGTGTGGTCGCAGCCCGGACGCGGCTCGACGTTCACGCTGCGCCTGCCCGTCGCGGACTCCCGCCCCGCGGACGACGCGCCGTCGTCGACCGGCGCGCCGACCACCCCGCCCCCGACCAGTGCCGGCGGCCCGCCGGACCGAACCCCGTCCAGGAGCACCCCGTGACCCGCATCCTGCTCGTGGAGGACGAGGAGTCCTACCGCGACCCCCTCGCGTACCAGCTGAGCCGCGAGGGCTACGACGTCGTGACCGCCGCGACCGGCCCCGAGGCGCTCGAGCGCTTCGCGGACGGCGGCGCCGACCTCGTCCTGCTGGACCTCATGCTGCCGGGCCTGCCCGGGACGGAGGTGTGCCGGCGGCTGCGGCTGGAGTCCGACGTGCCGGTCATCATGCTCACGGCCAAGGACGACGAGATCGACAAGGTCGTGGGCCTCGAGCTCGGCGCCGACGACTACGTGACGAAGCCGTACTCGTCGCGCGAGCTGCTGGCGCGGATCCGCGCGGTGCTGCGGCGCCGGGAGGCGGGCGCCCGGGCGGCGGGCGGCGCGGACGACGCGGAGGACGACGGCACGCTGGAGGTGGGTGGCGTCCGCATGGACGTCGACCGGCACACGGTGCACGTCGACGGCGCGCTCGTGCCGTTCCCGCTCAAGGAGTTCGAGCTGCTCGAGCTGCTGCTGCGCAACCCGGGCCGCGTGCTCACGCGCGGGCAGCTCATCGACCGCGTGTGGGGGTCGGACTACGTCGGCGACACCAAGACGCTCGACGTCCACGTCAAGCGCATCCGCGCCAAGATCGAGGCGGACCCGTCCGCGCCGACGCTCCTGACGACGGTCCGCGGCCTCGGCTACAAGCTGTCGGACGTCCCCGACGAGTGAGCGCCGCGGCGCCGGCGCGTGAGCCCCGTCACGCGCGCCGGCGCCGCCCCGGGACGAACCACCCGGACCGCGTCCTGGACGGTCGTCTGGTCGACCATCGTTCATCCCCGGTTCACCGAGGGCCGCCGAGGCGGTCACCTCGCGTCCCTACCGTCGACCACGGCCGCGCACCGACCGGTGCGCGCGGATCGACAGGATGGGTCACAGTGAAGCTCTCCCCCCGCAACCGTCTCGGTGCCGTCGCCCTCACCGGCGCGCTGGCGCTGACCCTGGCCGCGTGCAGCTCCGGTGGCAACGCCGAGGAGCCGGCCGGTACCGCCGGCGGTGACGCCCCCGCCGAGCTGAGCGGCTCGCTCGCCGGTGCGGGTGCCTCCTCGCAGGAGAAGGCTGTCGCCGGCTGGATCGCCGGCTTCAACGAGCAGTACCCCGACGTGGCCGTCTCGTACGACGCCGTGGGCTCGGGCGGTGGCCGCGAGCAGTTCCTCGCCGGCGCCGTGCAGTTCGCCGGCTCCGACGCCGCGCTGGACGAGGAGGAGCTGGCGGCGGCGCAGGAGCGCTGCGTCGGCGGCGAGGCCGTCGAGGTCCCGCTCTACATCTCCCCGATCGCGGTCGTCTACAACCTCCCCGACGTCGACGCCGACAACATCAACATGTCGGCCGCGACGATCGCGAAGGTCTTCAACCGCGACATCACCTCGTGGGACGACCCGGCGATCGCCGCCGAGAACCCCGACGTCGAGCTCCCCGCGGTCGACATCATCCCCGTCAACCGCTCGGACGAGTCCGGCACGACGGAGAACTTCACCGAGTACCTCGCCGCCGCGTCCGAGGGCGCGTGGCCGCACGAGGCCAGCGGCGACTGGCCGCTGTCGGGCGGCCAGTCCGGCCAGGGCACGCAGGGCGTCATCGACACGGTGACGGGCGCCGAGGGCGCGATCGGCTACGCCGACGCGTCGCGCGCCGGTGACCTGGGCACGGTCGCGCTGAAGGTCGGCGAGGAGTACGTGCCGTTCTCGGCCGAGGCCGCCGCGGCCGTCGTCGACGCCTCCCCGCGCGCCGAGGACGCCACGGAGAACCGCATCGTCGTCGAGCTCGACCGCACCACGACCGAGGCCGGCGCCTACCCGCTGGTCCTCATCTCCTACTCGATCGCCTGCTCGGTGTACGAGGACCAGGCCGACGCCGACAACGTCAAGGCGTACCTGACCTACGTCGCGAGCGAGGCGGGCCAGGAGCGCGCCGCCGACCCGAGCGTCGCCGGTGCCGCCCCGATCTCGGAGGAGCTGCGCACCGAGGTCCAGGCCGCGATCGACTCCATCACCGCGGGCTGACCGGACCCCACGTGACCGCACCGGACGGGAGCCGCCCCGGGACGCCACGTCCCGGGGCGGCTCCCGGCCTGCGTGCCGAGGGCCCCCGCCCGCCGGCAGCACCCCGCACGACACCCTCCCCACCCTCCCCACCCACCGGAGAAGCCGTGGCTCTCACCACCACTCCCGCCCGCCGGTCCGGGGCCGCGCCCGACGGCGCCCCGGCCGACGCGGCCGCGGCCGTCCGCGCGGCGTCGACGGGCCGCGTCGGCAGCAAGGTCTTCGCCGGCCTGTCCACCGGTGCCGGCGTCCTCATCCTCGTGACGCTGGCCGCGGTCGCGGTCTTCCTGCTCGTCGAGGCCTGGCCCGCGCTCACGGCCTCCTCGGAGGAGCTCGGCGAGATCTCGTGGTTCAACGGCGGCTCGGTCGCCGAGTACGTCGGCCCGCTCGTCTTCGGCACGCTCCTCGCGGCACTGCTGGCGCTGGTCCTGGCCGTGCCGGTGTCCGTCGGCATCGCCCTGTTCATCTCGCACTACGCGCCCCGCCGGCTCGCACAGGGCCTCGGCTACCTGATCGACCTCCTGGCGGCGATCCCGTCGGTCGTCTACGGCCTGTGGGGCGCGCTGTGGCTGCTCGGCGTCGTCGACCCGTTCTTCACGTGGCTGTCGTCGACGCTGGGGTTCGTCCCCCTGTTCGCCGACTACCAGGCCCCGGCCAAGAACATCCTGTCCGCCGCGATCGTGCTCGCCGTGATGATCCTGCCGATCATCACGGCCGTCTCGCGCGAGGTCTTCCTGCAGACGCCGCGCCTGCACGAGGAGGCGTCGCTCGCGCTCGGCGCGACGCGGTGGGAGATGGTCCGCCAGGCCGTCCTGCCGTTCGGGCGCTCGGGCGTCATCAGCGCCTCGATGCTCGGCCTCGGGCGCGCGCTCGGCGAGACGATGGCCGTGCTCATGGTCATCTCGCCCGGGTTCCTCTACTCGTTCCACCTGCTCCGGCCGGGGCAGCACCAGACCATCGCCGCGAACATCGCCTCGAAGTTCCCCGAGGCCAGCGGCCTGTCGGTGAGCGCGCTCATCGCCACGGGCCTCGCCCTGTTCGTCATCACGTTCGCGGTCAACTTCGTCGCGCGGTGGATCATCGCGCGCCGCGCCGAGTTCTCGGGAGCCAACTGATGGCCGTCGACACCGCCCCCGCGACCGGCTCGTCGCTCGTCGACCCGGGGCAGGGCCGCCTGCCGCGGTGGAGCGCCTGGGCGTTCCCCGTCGGTGGCGTGGTCGTCGCGTCCCTGCTGCTGCTCGTGCTCGGCACGCCGACGGTCGCGGGCGTCGTCGCGCTCGGCGCCGTGCTCTACGCGGTCGCGCTGACGGGCGCGTCGTTCGTCGTCGAGGGCCGCCGCCGCGCGGTCGACCGGCTCGCGACCACGCTCGTCACCGGTGCGTTCCTGCTCGCGCTCGTCCCGCTCGTCTCGCTCGTCACGCTGGTGGTCGGGCGCGGCATGCAGTCGTTCAGCTGGACGTTCCTCACGACCGACATGGTCGGCGTCTTCGGCGACATGACCGAGGGCGGCATCGCCCACGCGGTCGTCGGCACGCTGCTCATCACGCTCGCCGCGGCGGTCATCTCGGTGCCGATCGGCCTGCTCACCGCGATCTACCTCGTGGAGTACGGCCGCGGGCCGCTCGCGCGGTCGATCACGTTCCTCGTCGACGTCATGACGGGCATCCCGTCGATCGTCGCCGGCCTGTTCGGCTTCGCGCTGTTCACGCTGATCTTCGGCCCCGCCTTCCGCGCGGGCATCATGGGCGCGGTCGCACTCGCGCTGCTCATGACGCCGGTCGTCATCCGGTCCGTCGAGGAGATGCTGCGGCTCGTGCCGAACGAGCTGCGCGAGGCGTCCTACGCCCTGGGCGTCCCCAAGTGGCTGACGATCGTCAAGGTCGTGCTGCGCACGGCCGCCGCCGGCATCGTCACGGGTGTCATGCTGGCCGTGGCGCGCGTCATCGGCGAGACGGCGCCCCTGCTGCTCACCGTCGGGCTCATCACCCAGGTCAACACCGACCTGTTCGACGGGCGCATGGCCACCCTGCCCGTGTTCGCCTACCGGCAGTACGAGCAGGGCGGCACCGGCATCGACCGCGCCTGGGCCGCCGCGCTCACCCTCATCCTCATCGTCATGCTGCTCAACCTGGCCGCCCGGTTGATCAGCCGCTGGTTCGCCCCCAAGGGCGCCCGCTGAAGTCGATCCGTCGCGGATCAGGAAAGGAAATCCCCATGTCCAAGCGGATCGACGTCTCGGACCTCGACGTCTACTACGGCGACTTCCTCGCCGTCGAGGGCGTCACGATGGCCATCGAGCCCCGCCAGGCGACCGCGCTGATCGGCCCGTCCGGCTGCGGCAAGTCGACCTTCCTGCGCACCCTCAACCGCATGCACGAGGTGATCCCCGGTGCGCGCGTCACGGGCAAGGCGCTCATGGACGGCCAGGA
Organism: Cellulomonas pasadenensis; assembly: GCF_047229365.1. Taxonomy (NCBI): domain Bacteria; kingdom Bacillati; phylum Actinomycetota; class Actinomycetes; order Micrococcales; family Cellulomonadaceae; genus Cellulomonas; species Cellulomonas pasadenensis. Next base: position 14,136 of record NZ_JBFTEP010000062.1, read on the forward strand.
CCTCTACGGGTCGGACGTCGACCCGGTGACGGTGCGCCGCCAGATCGGGATGGTCTTCCAGCGGCCGAACCCGTTCCCGACGATGTCCATCGCGGACAACGTCCTGGCCGGCGCCAAGCTCAACAACCGCCGCATGTCCAAGGGCGATGCGCAGGATCTCGTCGAGCAGTCCCTGCGCGGCGCGAACCTGTGGAACGAGGTCAAGGACCGCCTCGAGCGCCCCGGCTCCAGCCTCTCCGGCGGGCAGCAGCAGCGCCTGTGCATCGCGCGCGCGATCGCGGTGCGCCCGCAGGTGCTCCTCATGGACGAGCCCTGCTCCGCGCTCGACCCGATCTCGACGCTCGCGATCGAGGACCTCATCGCCGAGCTGAAGAGCGACTACACGATCGTCATCGTCACGCACAACATGCAGCAGGCCGCGCGCGTGTCCGACAAGACGGCGTTCTTCAACATCGCCGGCACCGGCAAGCCCGGCAAGCTCATCGAGATGGACGACACGGCCACGATGTTCTCGTCGCCGCGCGAGCAGGCGACCGAGGACTACATCTCCGGCCGCTTCGGCTGACCGGTCGGGTGCGGCCCCCGTGGCCGCCCCGCCGCCCGGACACGACGACGGGCGCCCACCGTGCGGTGGGCGCCCGTCGTCGTGCGTGCGCGGGGCCGGTCGGCCGTCGTGCCGTCAGCCGTCCGAGCCGTCGGTCTGGTCGCCCTCGCCGCGGTCCTGCTCGCCCTCGGGGTCGGCGTCCTGGCCCTGCTGCGGCTCGGAGGCCTCCTGCGTCTCGCCGGGCGTCGGCGACGCGCTCGGCGTGCCGGACGGCGTCGGCGTCTCGCCGATGCGGGCGAGCAGCGGCGCGTACTCGGGCAGCGTGCCGTCGAGCACGGGCACCTGCACGACCGAGCTGCCGCCGGCCGGCGTCGACACCGTCACGTCCGTGAGGCCGCCGGGGACCGTGGCGACCGACGCGACGCGGACGTCCGCGGTGCCGTAACGGCCCACCGGCGCGTCGCCGCCGAGCAGGACCGTGCCGGAGCTCGGCACGTCGACGTCGACCGGCTCGGCGCCGTCGACGGCCAGCGTCACCGTCGTGTCCTCGCCGGAGTTGTTCGTCAGCGCGCCCACGAGCAGGCCGGCGCCGCCCTCCTCCTCGGCGAGGACGAGCAGGTTGAGCGCCCGCACCTCGTCGACGGTGATCGCCACGCCGTCGGACGGCGGGTAGTCGTCGACGGTGGTGATCTGGTTGGTGGCCGAGCAGCCGGCGAGCAGGGCCGCGGACGCGACCGCGAGCACGGCGAGGCGCCGCGGTCGTGACGGGGCGGCCGACCGGGTGGTCGTGCGGACGGCACGGGGGCGGGGCGTGGTCACGGTGTCTCCTGCTCGGCTCTGCGCTCGTCTGCCCGCGTGCGTGCGGCGGGCTCCCGGCCAGCGTACCGGCGGTCGTGCGACGGGCCAGCACAGGGGCCCGGCACGGTGTCGGCACGGTGTCGGCACGGTGTCGGCACGGTGCCGGCACCGTGCACGGAGGGGCGCGGGGGGCCCTCCCACGGGTCGTCCACCGGCCACGCGCGCGACGTCTCGCGGACGCCCTCCCGTCGGCTGCACCTCGCTGACCTGCGGTTTCATCCTCAGGACGGCCGTCCGGAGTCGGGTTCGGGCGGATATGGGCGTGATACCATACACGTCTGCGAAAGGGGACACCGGCAGATGACTTTCACTGTTGGGGAGACCGTCGTCTACCCGCACCACGGTGCAGCCAAGATCGAAGAGATCAAGACCCGCACGATCCGCGGCGAGGACAAGATCTACCTCAAGCTCAAGGTCGCGCACGGTGACCTCACCATCGAGGTGCCCGCCGAGAACGTCGACCTCGTGGGTGTCCGCGACGTCGTCGGCCAGGAGGGGCTCGACCGCGTGTTCGAGGTGCTGCGCGCCCCGTACACGGAGGAGCCGACCAACTGGTCGCGCCGCTACAAGGCGAACCTCGAGAAGCTCCAGTCGGGCGACGTCATCAAGGTGGCGGAGGTCGTGCGCGACCTGTCGCGCCGGGACGCCGACCGTGGCCTCTCCGCCGGCGAGAAGCGCATGCTCGCCAAGGCGCGCCAGATCCTCGTCTCGGAGCTGGCCCTGGCCGAGCACACCGAGGAGGACAAGGCCGAGGCCATCCTCGACGAGGTCCTCGCGTCCTGACGACACGGCCGACGGTCCGGGTGCGCACCGCGCACCCGGACCTTCTGCTGTGCGCGCACGTCACACCGTCACCGACGCAGCCGGGAGCCGCATGAGCGTCGCCGCCGTCCTCACCGCCGCCGGCAGCGGGTCCCGGCTGGGGCACGCGCTGCCGAAGGCCGTCGTGCCCGTGGCGGGTGCACCCCTCGTCGCGCACGCCGCGCGGGCGCTGCTCGCCGCCCGTGCCGCTGACGGCGCGCACGTCACCGCGCTCGTCGTCACCGCGCCCGCCGAGCACGTCGCGGCGGTCACGGCGGCGCTCGCGGGCGTCGGCGTGCCGGACGTCCCCGTGCGGGTCGTCGTGGGCGGCGTCACCCGGCAGGCGTCCGTCGCGGCGGGGCTGGCGGCGCTGCCCCCCGACGTGGACGTCGTGCTCGTGCACGACGCCGCGCGGGCGTTCGCGCCGCCCGCGCTCGTCGCGCGCGTCGTCGACGCCGTCCGCGCGGGGCACGACGCGGTCGTCCCCGGGCTGCCGGTCGTCGACACCGTCAAGCGGGTCGCCGCGTGGGACGCGACCGGCGGGCCGGTGCTCGACACGCCGCCGCGCGACGTGCTCCGCGCCGTCCAGACGCCGCAGGGGTTCACCCGCGACGTCCTCGTGCACGCGCACGCCGTGGGCGCCCACCGGGCCGGCGACGAGGCGACAGCCGCGTCCGACGACGCGGGCCTCGTCGAGGCCGCGGGCGGCCGGGTCTGGGTCGTCCCGGGCGACGAGCGGGCCGCGAAGATCACCACCCCGCGCGACGTCGTGCTCGCCGAGGCGCTGCACGCCGCGCCCGTCCCGGGAGGCACCCCGTGAACCTGCGCACCGGCGTCGGCGTCGACGTGCACGCGTACGACCCCGACCCCGTCCCCGACGCCGTGCTGCACCTCGCCGGCCTCGCGTGGCCGGGCGAGCGTCCCCTCGCGGGCCACTCCGACGCGGACGTGGCCGCGCACGCCGCCGCCGACGCGCTGCTCTCGGCCGCCGGCCTGGGCGACCTGGGGGCGCAGTTCGGCACGAGCGACCCCCGCTGGGCGGGGGCGTCCGGCGCCGCGCTGCTCGCCGAGACGGCGCGGCGCGTGCGCGCGGCCGGGTTCGGGATCGGCAACGTCGCGGTGCAGGTGCTCGGCAACCGGCCGCGGCTGGGGCCGCGCCGGGCCGAGGCGCAGGCGGCCCTGTCGGCCGCGTGCGGCGCGCCCGTCACCGTGAGCGCCACCACGACGGACGGGCTCGGCCTGACCGGCCGCGGCGAGGGCGTCGCGGCGATCGCGACCGCGCTCGTCACCGCGCCGGAGGACTGACCGTCGTCGGCGTCGGCGCGCCGGCCCGCGGGTCGACCGCCGGCTCGGCCGCCGGCTCGACCGCCGACCCCGCCTGGGCCAGGTCCGCGCCGCCGCGCGGCCGCCGGGCCGGTGCGCTGCCGAGCAGGACGCCGCCGACGACGAGCACGCCCAGCAGCAGCTCCGCCGGCTCCGTGGGCTCGCCGAGCACGAGCCACGACGACCCGATGCCGACGACCGGCACGAGCAGCGAGAACGGCGCCACGACGCTCGACGGGTGCTGCGCCATGAGCCACGTCCACAGCCCGGACCCGACGAGCGTGGCGACGAGCACGGTGAACAGCAGGCCGCCGAGCGCGGCCAGGCCCGTGGGCGTCGTCAGGCCGGTCAGCGAGGCGCGGACGCGGTCGGGTCCCTCGAGGGCGAGCGCGAGCACCAGCATGGGCAGCGGCGGCACGACCGACATCCAGAGCATGAGCCGGAACGGCGAGTCGGCCTGCGCGCGCCGGTTGCAGAGGTTGCCGAACGCCCAGCCGAGGCCGCCGCACAGCGTGAGCACGACGGGCAGCAGCGTCGCGCCGCCGTCGAGGCCCGCGCGGTGCACGGCGATGCCGCCGAGGCCCGCCACGGCGACCGCCACCCCGAGGCCCTGCCGCGGCGTGAGCCGCTCGCGCAGGAACGCCGCCGCGAGCAGCACGGTGAAGGGCGCCGACGACTGGAGCACGAGCGACGCCAGCCCCGTCGGCATGCCGGTGTCCATCGCGAGGTAGAGGAAGACGAACTGCAGCACCCCGAACCCGAGCCCGTAGCCGACGAGCCAGCGCGCGGCCACGCGCGGCCGCGGCACGAGGAGCACCGTCGGGACCGCGATCAGCGTCCACCGCAGCGCGACGAGGAAGAACGGCGGGAACTGCTCGAGGGACAGGTGGATCGCCGGGAAGTTGAGGCCCCAGGTGACGGCGACGAGCGCGGCGAGCAGGCGGTGGCGGAGCGGCACGCGACGAGTGTGCGCCGAGCCGGCCGTGCAGCACCATCGAGATGTCGTGCACCGACGTTGTAGCGTCGCTGCATGGACCCGGCCCACCTCGCGACGCTGCGTGCCGTGCGCGCGCACGGCGGCGTGACCGCCGCGGCGGCGGTGCGGCACCTGACGCCGTCCGCCGTGTCCCAGCAGCTCGCGGCCCTGCAGCGGGAGGCCGCGGTGCCGCTCACCGAGCGCGTCGGGCGCGGGCTGCGGCTCACGCCCGCGGGGGAGGCGCTCGCCGACGCGGCGCTCGACGTCGCCGTCGCGGTCGAGCGGGCGCGCGCGGCGTGCGACGCGTTCGTCGCCCGGCCCGTCGGCACCGTGCGCGTGAGCGCGTTCTCCAGCGGGGCCCAGATGCTCCTGCCCGGTCTGCTGACCCGCGTCGCCGCCCTCGACGGCGTCACGCTCGAGTGCTCCGACGAGGACGTCGCCCAGGACGAGTTCGTCGCCCTCACCGACCGCGTCGACGTGGTCGTCGCGCACCGCCCCGACGGCAGCGCGGGCTGGGGGCCGGACGTCGTCGTCGTGCCGCTGCTGCGCGAGCCGCTCGACGTCGCCGTGCCGCTCGACCACCCCCTCGCCGACCGGGCCGCCGTCACGCCGGCCGACCTCGCCGACGCGCCGTGGATCGCCGTCCGGCACGGGTTCCCGGTGGCGCGCGTGCTCGACGAGGTGGCGGCCCGCACGGGCACCGAGCCGCGCGTGGTCCACCGGATCAACGACTTCGCGGTGGTCGAGGCGCTCGTCGCGGCCGGGCACGGCGTCAGCCTGCTCCCGCGCTGGACCGCGCGGGCCGGCGACGGCGTCCGCTTCCGGCTGCTGCCCCTCGAGGGGGTCCGCGCGGGCCGGCACGTCGACGCGCTGCTGCGCCCGGACCGCGCCGAGCGCCGCGTGGTGCGGCGCGTGCTGGACGAGCTGCGCGCGCTCGCCGCCGACGCCCCCGGGCCGGCGCCCGCGCCGCCCGGCGGGGGTCGCGGAGGCTGACGCGCGCCGCCGCCCACCGGTGCCGTACGGGTGGTCGTCAGCCGGACGGTCGTCGCGAACCGGACGAAACGCCGGTACCGTGCGACGGCGTGACGATGCCCACCACCGACGAGCGCGACGACGCGCCGCACACGGGCACGCGCGCCCCGCGACCCGCACCCGCCCTCCCGCACCGCGACGCGCCCCTGCCGGTCCGCCAGCGCAACCGGGTGCCGCTCGAGACGCTGGAGGCCACGTTCGCGGGCCTGCAGGAGATCGACGAGCGCACGCGCCCCGTCGCGCCCCCCGTGCCCCCGCCGGACGTCGAGCTGCCGTGGGCGGGCCGCTGACGCGGTCCGGCCGACGCGGTCCGGCCGACGCGGTCCGGCCGACGCGGTCCTGCCGACGCGGACCGGCTGACGCGGTCAGGGCGTCGAGCGGCGCCGCGGAGTCCCGCCCGGTCGGTCAGTGCACCGGTGCGTGGTCCCCGCTCGCGCGCGCCGCGTCCGTGACGAGGACGAGCTTGCCGCCGGCGTGCCCGTCGCGGGACCGGCGGTGCGCCGTGGCGGCGTCCTCGAGCGCGTAGGCGCCCGTGACGAGCACGTCGAGCGAGCCGTCGGCCGCGAGGGCCGTGAGCTGGCCGCGCGCCGCGTCGCGCACGTCGGCGCCGGGGTCGGCGCCGGGCCCGTGCCCCAGCGCCCGGATGCCGAGGGCCGCCGCGCGGTCGAGGGCGACGAGCGTGGCGACCCGGCGCCGGTCGGCGACGAGCGCGACGGACGTGTCGAGGGCCTCGGGCGTGCCGACGGCGTCGACGGCCGCGACGACCTCGCCGAGGTCCGCGGCCGCGGCGCGCACCCGGTCGAGCAGGCCGGGGCCGTGCGCCACGGGCACCGCGCCGAGCCGGGCGAGGCACGCGTGCCAGGTCGGGGACGCGGTGGCCACGACGTGCGCGCCGCGCAGCACCGCCAGCTGCACCGCCATCCGCCCGACGCCGCCGGACGCCCCGTGCACGAGCACGACGTCGTCGGCGTCGACCTCGGTCGCGACGACGGCGTGCAGCGCGGCGGCGCCCGCGGCGAGCAGCCCGGCCGCCGCCGTGGCCGGCAGGGACGCCGGCCGCCGCACGACGACCCGCTGCGGCACCTTCACGAGGTCGGCGTACCCGCCGCGCACGGGCCAGGCCACGACCTCGTCGCCGGGGGAGAACCACCGCACGCCCGTGCCGACGGCGCGGACCACGCCGGCGACTTCCACGCCGAGCTCCACCGGGGGCGTGGCGCCCGAGCCGGGCGCGTAGCTCTTCCAGTCCCACGGGTTCACGCCGGCCGCCTCGACCGCGACGAGCACCTCGCCGGGCCCGGGGTCGGGCGCGTCGCGGGACACCACCCGGAGCACCTCCGGCCCGCCGAGCGCCTCCGCCACGACGGCACGTCCCGTGTACGTCACGCCGACAGCCTGTCCTGCCCCAGGGCCCGCACCAAGGCGGCGCGCGTCACCCGATCGTCGGAACGTCGACGCCGCTACACCCGTCCGGGTGAACGGTGACGCGAGTCGGTCACAGCCGCACGCCGCGCGGTGCGTGCGGCACGTGACCCCGGGGCGGTGCGACTCGGCGTGTCGCACCGCACGACGGACGGCTCGGGGTGCGCGCGTGCCGCGGCGGGGGCGGCGGGGCCCGACGCGGCAGCAC
>NZ_JBFTEP010000063.1:0-21290 GCF_047229365.1 Cellulomonas pasadenensis
ACGTTCCCCGCGGCGTCGTACGCGCTGCGGACCGGGGCGCCGGCCGGGTCGGGCGCCGTGGACGGTGAGCCGGGCGAGCAGGTGGCCCCGCGAGCTCCCGTCGTCGACGGACGCGTCGGGTAGCGCGAGCGCGCCGTCCCGACGACGACGGGGCGGGGACCGCCCGGTCCCCGCCCCGCTCGTGCGTCCGTCCGGCCTCAGCCGAGGTGCGGCGCGACCTCCTGCGCCACGAGCTCGAGGTGCTCGAGGTCCTGCAGGTCGAGCACCTGCAGGTAGACGCGCTGCACGCCCTGCTCCGCGAGCGTGCGCAGCCGCTCGACCGCCTCGCCGGGCGTGCCGGCGACGCCGTGCTCGCGCAGCTCCGGCACCTCGCGGCCGATGGCGGCGGCGCGACGCGCGAGCTCCGCCTCGTCGCGGCCGACGCACAGCACGAGCGCGACCGACTGCACCAGCGTGCCGGGGTCGCGCCCCTCCTCGACGCACGCCCGGCGCAGCTGCGCGATGCGGCCCGGCACGGTGCCCAGCTCCGGGAAGGCCTGGTTGTACTCGGCGGCGAACCGGACCGCGAGGCGCGGCGTGCGCCGGGGGCCGCCGCCGCCGACGATCACCGGCACGCCCGCGCTGCCGGGGTGCAGGGGCGACTCCTGCACCGGCTTCGGCAGCGCCGGCGAGTCCAGCAGCGTGTAGTGCTCGCCGCGGTGCTCGAACCGCTCGCCGACCGGGGTCCCCCACAGGCCCGTCACGATCTCGAGCTGCTCGGTGAGGATGCCGAACCGCTTCTCCGGGAACGGGATGCCGTAGGCCGTGTGCTCGTCGGCGTACCAGCCGGCCCCGAGGCCCAGCTCGACGCGCCCGCCGGACATCTGGTCGACCTGGGCGACCTGGATCGCGAGCACGCCGGGGTACCGGAACGTGGCGGACGAGACGAGCGTGCCGAGGCGGATGCGGCTCGTCTCGCGCGCGAGCCCCGCGAGGGTCGTCCACGCGTCGGTGGGGCCGGGCAGGCCGTCACCGCCCATCGTCAGGTAGTGGTCGGAGCGGAAGAAGGCGTCGAACCCCAGGTCCTCGGTGGCGCGGGCGACGGCGAGGACGTCGTCGTACGTCGCACCCTGCTGGGGCTCGGTGAAGATGCGCAGGTCCATGCCGCCAGCCTCGCACGCCTCCCCGGCGGGACGGCGGTGGCCGCGGGGCGGTCAGGCGGCGGTGGTCGTCGGCGGGACGCGCTCGCCGACCGGTACCGCGACGTCGACCGTGTTGGAGCGCGTCGCGAGGGGGCACGCCCAGCGGTGGTCGTACGCGCACGACGGGTTGTAGGCGAAGTTGAGGTCGACGACGAGCCGGCCGACCCGGTCGCACCCGAGGTCCGCGCCCTTGATGGTGTCCAGCACGTACCGCCCGCCGCCGTACGTGCCGCCGTCCTGCCCCGCCGACGCGTCCTTCAGCGGCAGGAACAGCCCGCCGCCGTACCCGCGCAGCGACCACAGCGTCACGCGGCCGAGCCCGGGCAGGTCGACCGTGCCGACGCGGGCGTACCCGACGACGCCGTCGGTGCCGGTCGCGACGTCCAGCCGCTGCTCGGCGGCGGGCTCCACCGCGACCTCGAACCGGTACGCCGGGTCGTACGGCGCGACGTCGAGGCCGGCGAAGTCGGCGCGCGCGTCGGGCGTGAGCGGCGACGCGGGATGGTCGCAGAACAGCTCGTCGCGCTGCTGCACCCACACGGCGTGCGCCCCGGCGGGGTCGTCGCGCGCGAGCGTGCGCACCTGCGCGTAGGTCTCCGCGACGCGGCGTCGCCAGTCGGCGACCTCCAGCGCGGCGGCGAGCGGGGTGGCGTCGTGCACGTCCTCCACCCTGGCCGACGGTCGCGCGTCCGGCACGTCGGGCGCACGGCGTCCCGCCGCCGGCGGGCCGGGAGCGGCGGTCAGACCTGGCAGACCGGGCAGCGGTAGAGGTTGCGCGTCGCCATCTCCTCCATGAGCACGGGCGTCCCGCACACCCGGCACGGCAGGCCGGTGCGGCGGTACACCCAGTGCCGCACGGTCGGGTCGTGGCGCGCGAGCTCGCGGCCGTCGGCGTCGAGGTCCTCGCGGGTGAGCATGACGCCCTCGCGGATGCCGTCGGCGAGGAGGCGCGCCCAGTCGCGCCAGAGCGCGCGGACGGTGTCGGGCGGGACGCGCCGGCCGGGCGTCCACGGGTCGAGGCGCGCACGGAACAGCAGCTCCGCGCGGTAGACGTTGCCGATGCCGGCGACGACGGACTGGTCCATGAGCAGCTGGCCCACCGCCACGCCGCGGCCGGTGACGCGCCGCACGACCTCGTCGCCGGCGGCGTCGACGTCCTCGGCGGTCACCGGGTCCGGCCCGAGGCGTGCGCGCACGGCGTCCGCCTCGTCCGGCGTCAGCACCTCGCACGCGGACGGCCCGCGCAGGTCGGCGACGAACGCGTCCGTCGCGAGCCGCACCCGCACCTGCCCGACGGGCGGCGGCGGCCACGTCCCGTCGTCGGGTGCCGCGTGCACCGACTCCTCCTCGCTGACGCGCAGCCGCGTGGCGGGGCGGACGCGCGGCGCGCCGAGGCTCCCGCGTGCGGGCCCGCCGTCGGTGAGGGGGCTGACCTGCCCGTACAGGTCCCAGGCCCCGTACAGGCCGAGGTGCACGCGCAGCACGTCGCCGGAGTCGAACGGGCAGAACAGCTGCTTGCCGACGGCGGTGGCGGCCAGCATGGTCCGGCCGTCGAGCCGCGCGGCGCCGTCCGCGAACCGGCCCTGCGGCGACGACACGGCCACCGGCCGACCCACGAGGTCGAGCGTGAGCTGCTGCGCGATGCGGTGGACGGTATGACCCTCGGGCACGGCCGCCACCCTACGGGCGCCCCGCCGCGCGGGCCGCTTGACCGGCGGGTCCGGGAGCCGGGACGCTGACGCCCGATGACGACCGTGGCGCTCACCCCCAGGTCCGCCGCGGTGCTCGCCGCGTGCGGCGCCGCGCTCGGCGCAGCCCTCGGGCTCGCGCTCGCGCCGGTCGTCACGTGGGCCGACGGCGTCGGCGCCCCCGTGCCGTGGTTCGTCGACCTCCTGCTGCGCACCCCGCGGTGGGTCGAGGCGGCCGTGCCCGCGGTGCTCGGTGCCGTGCTCGGGCTGTGGGTGTGGGAGGAGTGGCGCAAGGAGTCCCTGACGCTGACGGTGGAGCCGGACGGGCTCGTCGTGCGGACCGAGGGGCACGCGCGCTGGGTCCCGCGCGAGGACGTCGGCACGGTGCACCGCGACGGCGACGACCTGGTCGTGCTGGACCCCGGCGGCGCGCAGGTCGTGCGCGCGGACGCGGACGTGCTGGTGCGGCGCGCCGCCGCGGCGCTCCGGGCGGCGGGCTACCCGTGGTCCGACGACGGCGACCCGCACGCCGACGCGTGGGCGACGTGGGTCGCGGGGCGTCCCGGGACCCCGGCGGGCGCTGACGACCTGCTCGCCCGGCGGCGCGCCGCCCTGGCCGGGAAGGACCGCGCGGCAGCGGCCGAGCTCGCGGCCGCGCTCGCCGGCGTCGGCGTCGCGGTGCGTGACCGGCGCGGCGAGCAGCACGTGCGCGCCGCACCTGCCCGCTGAGCGAGACGCGGCGCGCCCTCGAACGTCTCGGATGATGGGACGCGGCGGATGCCAGGCCCGGACGGTGTGTTTCCATGACCGGCATGGCACGCCCCGACCCGACCTGCATGCGCCCGGCTCCCGCCGCGGCGTGCACGTGTCGCGGCGTCATGTGTCGGCGCTGAGCTGACCCCGCGGGCCCCCGCCCGCCCCGCCGTCCCCGACGGCAGTCCGCGCCGCCCCGGCGCCACCCCTCACCGGCCGCGAGACCTGCGGCCCGCCGCGAGCCGCGCGCCCGACGAAGGAACCGTCCCCCGTGATCGAGCTGTCCGCCCTGCGCAAGGTGTACCCGTCCGCCGACGGGCCGGTCGTCGCGCTCGACGGCATCGACCTGTCGGTCGGCCGCGGCGTCGTGCACGGGATCGTCGGCCGCTCCGGCGCCGGCAAGTCGACGCTCATCCGCTGCCTGACCGGCCTCGAGCAGCCGACGTCCGGCACCGTCACGGTCGACGGCACGACGCTCACGGGCCTCTCGGAGAAGCAGCTGCGCACGGCCCGTCGGCGCATGGGCATGGTGTTCCAGCACGTCAACCTGCTCGACTCGCGGACCATCGCGGCCAACGTCGCGTTCCCGCTGGAGGTCGCCGGCGTGCCGCGCGAGCAGCGGCGCGACCGGGTCGCCGAGCTGCTCGACCTCGTCGGCCTCGGCCACCGCGCGGGGGCGTACCCCGCCCAGCTGTCCGGCGGGCAGAAGCAGCGCGTGGGCATCGCGCGGGCGCTCGCCACCGAGCCGGCGGTCCTGCTGTGCGACGAGCCGACGTCCGCGCTCGACGGCGAGACGACCCGCCAGATCCTCGGCCTCGTGCGGGACCTGCGCGACCGCCTCGGCATCACCGTCGTCGTCATCACGCACGAGCCGTCGGTCGTGCGTGAGGTGTGCGACGAGGTGACGCTGCTCGAGCACGGCCGCGTGGTGCAGTCCGGCCCGCTCACCGAGGTCGTCACCGCGACCGGCTCCCCGCTGTCCCGCGCGCTCGTGCCCGTGCCCGACCTGCCGCCCGAGGCGCGGCGCGACCTGGTCGAGGTCACGTACGCCACCGACGACGTCGCCACGCGCGACGCGTTCGCCGCGGTCGCGGCGCTCGGCGAGGACGTCGAGGTGCTGTCGGCGACGGTCGAGCCGCTCGCCGGCCGCCGGGTCGGGCGCCTGCTCATCGACGCACCCCGCTCGGGCACGGACGCCGTCGTGGCGCGGCTGCGCGACGCCGGGCTGGACCCGGTGGTCACCGGCCGCGAGGCCGCCGGCACGGAGGAGGTGGCCTGATGGGCGACCTGTGGACGGAGATCACGTCGAACCGCGTCGTCACGCAGATGCTCCCGGAGGCGACGCTCGAGACGCTGCAGATGGTCGGGCTGTCGGCGCTCGTCGTGCTCGTCCTCGGGCTGCCGCTCGGGCTGCTGCTGCGGTCCGTCGCGCCGGACGGGCTGACGCCGAACCGGCCGGTGTCCGCGGTGCTCGGCGTCGTCGTCAACGTGCTGCGCGCGCTGCCGTTCATCATCCTGGCCGTCGCGCTCATCCCCGTGACCCGCGCGATCGTCGGTACCAGCCTCGGCTGGGAGGCGGCGGTGGTGCCGCTGAGCATCGGCACGATCCCGTTCTTCGCGCGCCTGGTCGAGACGGCCGTGCGCGACGTCGCCGCCGGCAAGGTCGAGGCCGCGCGCGTCATGGGGTCGACGACCGCGAAGGTCGTCTCGCAGGTGCTGGTCCGCGAGGCGCTGCCGTCGATCGTCTCCGCGTTCACCATCACGGTGATCTCGCTCATCGGGTTCTCGGCCATGGTCGGCGCGATCGGCGCGGGGGGCCTCGGCTTCCTCGCGATCAGCTACGGCTTCCAGCGCTTCGATCCCGTCGTGCTCTACACCTCCGTCGTCGTCATCGTCGTCCTGGTCACCGTGGTCCAGGTCGTCGGCGACGCCCTCGCACGCCGCCTCGACCACCGGTGAGCGCGCACCCCACCGCCGGCGCGGCCGGCCCGCAGACCCCGTCCTCGACCCGAGGGCGTGCACCGAGAGGAACCACCCCCATGAGGCGAACCGTCCGCACCGCAGCCGTCCTGTCCGCAGCGGCCCTGGTGATGGCGGGCTGTGCGGGCGGCGGGGAGAGCGAGCCCGAGGGCGGCGCGACCGAGGCCGGCGGGACGACCACGCTGGTCGTGGGCGCGAGCCCGGTCCCGCACGCGGAGATCCTGCAGTTCGTCCAGGACGAGCTGGCCGCCGACGCCGGGCTCGACCTGGAGATCACCGAGTTCACGGACTACGTGCTGCCGAACACGGCGCTGGCCGAGGGCGAGCTCGACGCGAACTACTTCCAGCACCTGCCGTACTTCGAGGCGCAGGTCGAGGAGCAGGGCTTCGACTTCGACCACTTCGAGGGCGTGCACATCGAGCCCTACGGCCTCTACTCGGAGTCGGTCGAGTCGGTCGAGGACATCCCGGACGGCGGCACGATCGGCATCACGAACGACCCGGGCAACCAGTCGCGCGCGCTCGACCTGCTCGTCGAGGCCGGGCTCATCACGCTCGCGGAGACCGAGGGCGACGCGACGCTGCTGGACATCGAGGAGAACACCAAGAACCTCGAGTTCGTCGAGACGGCACCCGAGCAGGTCGTGGTGTCGCTGGCCGACGTCGACGCGGCGATCATCAACGGCAACTTCGCGCTCGAGGCGGACCTCAACCCGGCCGAGGACGCGATCGTCCTCGAGTCCGGCGAGGACAACCCGTACGCCAACTTCCTCGCCGTCCGCTCGGAGGACAAGGAGAACGAGGCGATCGTGACGCTCGACGAGCTGCTGCACTCGGACGAGGTCCGCGCCTTCATCGAGGAGCGCTGGCCCGCCGGTGAGGTGCTGCCCGCGTTCTGACGCGTGCACGGCCGTGACGCCCGTCCCCGCACCTGCGGGGGCGGGCGTCGTCGTGTCCGCCTCCGTCCACCGTTATTGCACACGCGTCGCAGTATCGGTTACGGTCTCGGCCATGAGCACTCCCGCCCTCTCCCGCCGCGCCGGCGTCCGCCTGGCCGCGCTCGCCCTGCCGCTGGCGCTCCTCGGCGCCTGCGCCGGCGGCTCGTCCGCGCCCGCCGCGTCCACGACGCCCTCCGCCACCGCGGAGCCCACCGCCACCAAGACCGAGGCCGCCGCGGTCACCCCGCGCCTCGTCCTCACCTACGACGGCGGCCTCGTCGTCCTCGACGCCACCACTCTCGAGACGGTCGAGACCATCGAGGCGGACGGCTTCCTGCGCGTGAACCCCGCCGGCGACGGGCGGCACGTGCTGGTGTCGACCGAGGGCGGCTTCCAGGTCCTCGACGCGGGCACGTGGGCGCAGCCGCACGGCGACCACGACCACTACTGGACGTCGCAGCCGGTGCTCACCGACACGGTGTTCGAGGCGGACGAGCCCGGCCACGCGGTCGTGCACGGCGACACGCTCGCGCTGTTCGCCGACGGCACGGGCGAGGTCACCGTCGTGGACCCGGCCGCGGTGGCCGACGGCGAGGACGCCGTCGTCCGCGAGTACACCACCCCGTCCGCGCACCACGGCGTCGCGGTCGTCCGCACCGACGACACGATGGTCGTCTCCGACGGCACCGAGGACGAGCGCACGAGCGTCCGCCTGCTCGGCGCCGACGGCACCGAGATCGCCGCGACCGACCAGTGCCCCGGCGTGCACGGCGAGGCGGTCGCGGCCGGCGACGTCGTCACGGTCGGCTGCCAGGACGGCATCGTCGTCGTGCAGGGTCGGACGGTCACCAAGGTCCAGGCGCCCGACGCGTACGGCCGCATCGGCAACCAGGCCGGCCACGAGGCGTCCCCGTACGTGCTCGGCGACTACAAGACCGACAAGGACGCCGAGCTCGAGCGCCCCACGCGCGTGACCATCACCGACACCGCCGCCGGCACGCTGCGGGTCGTCGACCTGCCGTCGTCGTACACGTTCCGCTCGCTCGCCCGCGGCGACGCCGGCGAGGCGCTGGTGCTCGGCACCGACGGCCAGATCCACGTGATCGACCCGGCGACCGCCACGCTCACGCGCTCCATCCCCGTCATCGACGCGTGGGAGGAGCCGACGGAGTGGCAGGAGGCGCGCCCCGCGATCCACGTGCTGGACGGCACCGCGTACGTCACCGACCCGTCGACGGACCGCGTCCTCGCCGTCGACGTCGAGACCGGCGAGGTCTGGAACGAGGTGACCCTCGACGTCACGCCGAACGAGATCACGTCCGCCCCGGGCCGCGTGGCGGAGCACGACCACGCCGCGCACGCCGGCGAGACCGCGGAGGAGCACGCCGAGCACGCGGGCGAGACCGCCGAGGAGCACGCCGAGCACGACCACGAGCACGAGCACGGCACCGAGGGCTGACGCGCCCGCACCGACCACGACGGCCCCGTCCCCCGCCTGCACCGGGGGGCGGGGCCGTCGTGCGTGTCCCGGCGTCCCGGATGCGCGTCCAGGAGCCCGGGCGCAGGGTGGGAGGGAGGGGCGGCACCCGGTGCCGCCCGGGCGCGCCCCACCGGCGCGCCGCACCGAACCCGTGCCACCCCAGGAGGAACCGTGCGCGCACTCGTCTACGAAGGCCCTCGCAAGGTCACCGTCCAGGACGTCCCGGACGCCCGCGTCGAGCAGCCGACCGACGCCGTCATCCGCCTCACCACCACGAACATCTGCGGCTCCGACCTGCACATGTACGAGGGCCGCACGGCCGTCGAGGGCGGCACCGTGCTGGGCCACGAGAACATGGGCGTCGTCGAGGAGGTCGGCCCCGCGGTGACGCGCGTCAAGGTCGGCGACCGCGTCAGCGTGCCGTTCAACATCGCCTGCGGCACGTGCCGCAACTGCCTGCAGGGCTGGACGTCGTACTGCACGCGCACCAACCCGACCGAGGGCATGGACGGCGCCGCGTACGGCTACGCGAACATGGGCCCGTACCCCGGCGGGCAGGCCGAGTACCTGCGCGTCCCGTTCGCCGACGTGAACCTGCTCGAGCTGCCGGAGGGCACCGAGCACGAGGACGACTTCACGATGCTCAGCGACATCTTCCCGACCGGGTGGCACGGCACCGTGCTGGCAGGGCTGCAGCCCGGCGACGACGTCGCGGTCTTCGGCGCGGGCCCGGTGGGCCTCATGGCCGCGCACTCGGCGCTGATCCGCGGCGCCGCACGCGTGTTCGTCGTCGACAAGGAGCCCGACCGGCTGCGGCTCGCCGAGTCCGTCGGGGCGGTCGGCGTCGACCTGTCCGCCGGCAGCCCCGTCGACCAGATCCTGGACGCGACGCAGGGACGCGGGACGGACTGCGGCGTCGAGGCCGTCGGCTACCAGGCGCACGACGCCACCGGCGAGGAGCACCCGGAGCTCGTGCTCGACAACCTCGTGCAGGTGGTGCGCAGCACCGGCGGCATCGGCGTCGTCGGCGTGTACGCGCCGGAGGACCCGGGCGCCGCGACCGAGCAGGCGCAGGAGGGACGCATCCCCTTCCAGTTCGGCCGGCTCTTCGCCAAGGGCCAGCACCTCGGCACGGGCCAGGCGCCGGTCATGCGCTACAACCGGCAGCTGCGCGACCTGATCGTCGCCGGCCGGGCGACCCCGTCGTTCATCGTCTCGCACCACCTGGGCCTCGACGAGGGGCCGGACGCCTACGCGCACTTCGACGCGCGCGAGGACGGCTGGACGAAGGTGCTGCTGCACCCGCACGGCCGGCCCTGACCGGCGTGGCGGTCCCGGCGGCGGTGGTCGCCGCGGCGCTCGACGCGCTGCGGCCGGCCGTCGCCGGGCTCGTCGCCGACGACTGGGCGCCGTCCGTGCAGGGTGCGGTCGGGCACGTCGTCGGCGTGCGGGACGGGACCGGACGGCGCCTCGTCCTCAAGCTGTACCGCGCCGACGCCGCCGGGGCGGCCGCCTCGGAACGGGTGGCACTCGAGCTCGTGGCCGCGGCGCGTGCGGACCCGGGCGGCGCGAGCGGGGCCGGCCTGCCCGTGCCGGCCGTCGTCGCGCACGGGCGCGCGGGCGACGCCGACCACCTGCTCATGACACGGCTCGACGGGGTGCGGTGGGCCGACCGCCGTGACGCGCGCCCTGCCGCGACGTCGGAGGCGGTCTGGCGGGCGGTCGGTGCCGCGCTCCGCCGGGTCCACGCCGTGCGGGGCGACCGGTACGGCGGGCTCGTCGCCGGACCGTGGCACGACGACCCGTGGGCACACCTGCGCGAGCGGGCGGGCGCGACGCTCGACGAGTACCTGCGCACCGGCGGTGACCACGACGTCGCGCGCGACGTCGACGCGTTCGTCGTGGGCGCACGCGACGCGGTCGCCGCGTGCCCCGGCCCCGTCCTCTGCCACCGCGACCTCACGGGCGGCAACCTCCTCGTCGACGCCCACGACCGCCCGTCCGGCGTCGTCGACTGGGAGCGCGCCGCGTGGGACGACCCGCTCGCCGACCTCGCGCAGACCGTCCGGCACGTGCGCACACACCGGCACGACGACGTCCGCGCCCTGCTCGACGGCTACGGCGACGCCGGTCCGTCCGCGGCGGACCGGCTCGCCGTGCACGAGGTCGTGCACGCCGTCCGCGAGCGCGCGTGGGTGGTGCACGACCGGCCCGCCGGGTGGCAGCGCTCGGCCGCGAGCCTCGACGCGTTCGTCGCCGCGGTGGTGCGCGCCTGACCGGCACCCGCGGCGAGGTGGTCAGGAACGAAGAAGCCGCAGGTCATCCGCGCTCCCTAGGCTGACGAGCACATCGAGACCACGGGAGGACGACATGGCCGGGACGACCACGGGCACCGACGAGGGGAACTTCACCGCCGAGGAGCGCGCCGCGATGAAGGAGCGCGCCGCCGAGGTGCGCACGTCCCGCAAGCGCGGCTCCAAGGCCGACCCGGAGCAGGACCTGCTCGAGAAGATCGCCGAGATGCCGCCGGCGGACCGCGCGATCGCCGAGCGCGTCCACGCGATCGTGCGCGAGCACGCCCCGTCGCTCACGCCCCGCACCTGGTACGGGCAGCCCGCGTACGCGAAGGACGGCAAGGTCGTCTGCTTCTTCCAGGCGGCCGCCAAGTTCGGCACGCGCTACGCGACGCTCGGCTTCAACGACGTCGCGGAGCTCGAGGACGGCACCATGTGGCCGACCGCCTTCGCCCTGACCGACGTGACGCCGGCCGACGAGAAGCGGATCGCGGAGCTCGTGCGACGCGTCGCCGGCTGAGCCAGGGCGTGCGCGCCGCCCGTCAGGCGCGGCCGTCGGCGTCGGCGAGCAGCCAGTCCCCGATCCGCGTGGTCATGGTGCGGCCGTGGGCGGTCGTGGGCTGGTCGAGGACGCCGTGGCGCGCACCGGGCAGGTCCTCGAGCACGACGTCCACGCCGGCCGCGGCCGCGTCGCGGGCCCACTCCTCCGCGGAGAACCGCAGCACGTCCTGCTCGCACGTGAGCACGAGGGTCGGCGGCAGGCCGGTCGCGTCGCCGTTGGCCGCGAACGCGTACGGGTCGCCGACCGCCGCGCCGGCGTAGTTCGCGCAGCACGCGTCCATGAAGTCGTCGGCGAAGGCGTCGCCGGTCTCCCGGCGGATCCGGGCGAGCTCCTCCGGCGGGCCGACCGGCCCCGGGTGCACGGCCGTGTACGCGAGCACGAGGGAGCGGGGCAGCGGCTCGCCCCGGTCGCGCAGCCGCAGGGTCAGCCCGGCGACGAGGGCGCCGCCCGCCGACGCGCCGCCCAGGTGCAGGTCGTCGGCCGCCACGCCGAGCCGGTCGGCGTGCGCCCGCGCCCACGCCCAGCCGGCGGCGACGTCGTCGAGCGGGACGGGGTGCCGCACGCCGCGCAGCGCCTTGCGGTAGTCGAGGGCGAGCACGGCGACGCCGCGGTGCGCGAGCGCGAGCCCGACCGCGTGCGACTCCGCCATGTCGAGCGTCCCCATGACGAACGCGCCGCCGTGCACCCACACGCACGCGGCCCGCACGGGCGCCGCGTCCGCGCCGCCCGGTCGGTACAGGCGCGCGGGCACGGGCCCGTGCGGACCGTCCACCGTCACGTCCTCGACGTCGACGGCCGCCCACGCGGGGAACGCCGCGACGACCTCGGCGGGCGACAGGCCGTCGCCGCGGAACTCGTCGAGGGGCTCGAGCATGGCGAGCAGGTCCGCGAAGGACATGAGCGGCTCGGCGGGGCGGGTGTCACGGGCGGCGTCGGTGGCGTCGGTCACCGCGTCATGATGCCGCCCGCGGGCGTCAGGAGCGCGGACGTCCCGCGCAGACCACGCCGGTGCACTGCGGCTCACGACCGTTGCCCCACGCCACGTTGCCGCCGAGGTCCTCGGCGGCGGGGGTGTGGATGCCCCAGCCGGTGTTGCGCGTCGCGACGTTGTCCTGCATCCGGATCCTCGTGTCGACGTCGACGGCGTCGCCGTTGCGGTCGAACGTGTTGCGCTCCAGGGCGAACAGGCTGATCGGGAAGTCGTTGCCGGCGGTCAGGGCGCGGAACGCGGTGCCGTTGCGCGTGAACCGGTTGTCCTGCAGGTGCGCGTTCTCGCGGAGGTCGACCGCGACCTCGTTGCGGTCGAACCGGTTGCGGAACACCTGGTCGCCCTCCCAGTCCCCGACGTCGTAGGGGGCCGGGGTCCGCGTGCGGAACGCCGTCTCGTTGCGGACGAGCTCGCTGTCGTGCAGCCGGCTGCCCAGGCACCAGTCGAACGACACCCCCGTGGTGTTCCGCACGACCCGCGTGCGGATCACCTGCGCGTACGACTCGCTGCACTCGGCGCCCGTCGTGTTCCGCTCGAACGTCGAGTCCGTCACCGTCATCCCGGTGTTGAAGCCGCCAGCGAGCCCTGTGCCGTTGTCGACGAAGCGGGACCGCGCCACCGTGAGCGAGCCGTAGTAGTAGACGTTCACCCCGTAGCCGGTGCGGCGGATCGTGCTGTCCTCGAGGGTGACGTCGCTGCGGAAGCCGGAGACGGCCGTGTAGGCGGCGCGGTCGAACGTCATGCCGCGGAGGGTCAGCGTGGCCTCCTGCACCTCGATCCCCGTGCCCCAGTCCCGCACCGTGCCGTTCACGACCGTCACCGGGTCCGTCCCCGACTCCCCGTCCGGCCAGTCGATGAGCAGGCCCGTCCCCTCGCCGGGGCCGCGGACCGTGTGGCCGCCGAGGTCGACCGTGGCACCCCGCGTCAGGACCAGCCCCGGCGCGGTCGTGCAGACGAGGTCGCGGTCGAGGAGGACGGCCCCGGTGACCGTGTCGCCGCAGGCGAGCGCCGGCGCGGCCGGTGGCGGTGCCGCAGCGGCGGGTGCGGCGAGGACGCACGACCCGACGAGGAGCGCGGTGGCGACGACGGACGACGACACGTTCATGGTGGACCCCCCGGTCTGCCCGCACCCCCCTGGGCGGGCTCACGGCGAACCTACGACCGCCCGTTTCGTCACGGTACGGGTGGTGCGGGTGAACGTCGGGTTTCACCCCGGCGCGGTCAGGACCGCGGACGTCCCGTGCACACCACACCCACGCATTGCGGCTCGCGCCCGTTGCCCCACGCGACGTTGCCACCGAGGTCCTCCGCCGCGGGCGTGTGGATACCCCAGCCCGTGTTCCGCGTCGCGACGTTGTCCCGCATCCGGATCTTCGTGTCCACGTCCACTGCGTCGCCGTTGCGGTTGAAGGTGTTGCGCTCCAGCGCGAACAGGCCTACCTCGAGCAAGCCGCCCGCGGTCAGGGCACGGAAGGCAGTGCCGTTCCTCGTGAAGACGTTGTCCTGCAGATGGGCGTTGACGCCCAGGTCGAGCGCCACGTCGTTGCGGTCGAACCGATTCCCGAAGATCTGATCCCCCTCTCGCTGCGAGCCGGATGAGGGGTTGGCGGGTTCCGTGCGCATCGCCGTCCCGTTGCGGACCAGCTCGCTGCCCTGGATGCCGCTTCCCTCACACCAGAAGAACGAGACAGCGGTCGTGTTTCTCGCTAGTCGCGATCGGGCGACGTACGCCATCGCGTCACTGCACTCGACGGCTGTCGCGTTGCCCTCGAGGGTCGAGTCCTCCACCGTGACGACGCTGCTGTATGCGGCAGTCACGGCCGTGGCGTTGTCGATGAAGCGTGAGCGCGCCACGGTTGTCGAGCCGTAGGCGAAGAGGGTCAACCCGACGTCCGAGCGGCGGACGGTCGTGTCCTCGATCGTCATGTCACTCTCGATGACCGCGATGCCGATGCCCGCGATGCGGTCGAACGTCACGTCCCGCACGGCACCGCGACCGTTCTCGACGTGAAGCCCTGCACCCCATCCGCGCACCGTGCCGTTCACCACCGTCACGGGCGACGACTCCGCTCCGGGCTCCTGCCACTCGATCGGCAGCGCCGTCCCCGCGCCGGGGCCCTGGAGCGTGTGCCCGCCAAGGTCCAGAGTGGCACCGCGAGCGAGAACGAGCCCCGGTGCCGTCGCACAGCGGAGGTCACGCGCGAGGACGACAGCTCCCCGAACAGTGTCCCCGCACGCGATGGCGGCTGGCGGTGCCGCGACGGCGGGTGCGGCGAGGACGCACGACCCGACGACGAGCGCGGTGGCGAGGACGGACGACGACACGTTCATGGTGACCCCCGGTGTGCCCGCACCCCGTCGGGCGGGCTCCTGGCGAACGTACGTCGCGCCCGGTTCGTCCGGATCCGCGCCGCCGGGTGAACGTCAGGTTCACCCCGGCGCGGTCACGACCGCGGACGTCCCGTGCAGACCACGCCGGTGCACTGCGGCTCACGACCGTTGCCCCACGCCACGTTGCCGCCGAGGTCCTCCGCGGCGGGGGTGTGGATGCCCCAGCCCGTGTTCCGCGTCGCGACGTTGTCCTGCATCCGGATCCTCGTGTCGACGTCGACGGCGTCGCCGTTGCGGTCGAAGGTGTTGCGCTCCAGGGCGAACAGGCTGATCGGGAAGTCGTTGCCGGCGGTCAGGGCGCGGAACGCGGTGCCGTTGCGCGTGAACCGGTTGTCCTGCAGGTGCGCGTTCTCGCGGAGGTCGACCGCGACCTCGTTGCGGTCGAACCGGTTGCGGAACACCTGTGCGCCCTCCCACTCGCCCGTGACGTACGGGGCGGGTGTGCGCGTCGCGAGCGCCGTCCCGTTCCGGGCCAGCTCGCTGTCGTGCAGCCGGCTGTTCGTGCACCAGTCGAAGAGCACCGCCGTGGTGTTCTGCACCAGTCGGGACCGGGTGACCAGCACGAATCCCTCGCTGCACGCCACGCCGATGGTCGTGCGCTCGATCGTGGTGTCGCTGACCTCCACCTGGCTGTACTGGCCGAGGTACACCGCCAGCCCGGTGTCGACGAAGCGGGACCTGGTGACGGTGCCGGTGCCGTTGTAGGAGAAGTCGACGCCCGCGCCGCTGCGACGCACGGTCACGGCGTCGACGGTGAGAGCACTGGCCAGGCCCGAGACGGCGTCCCGCTCGATCCGGTCGAACGTCACGGCGCGCACGGTCGCCGCCGAGTCGTACGTCTCGAGCCCGAGCTCCCAGTCACGGACCACGCCGTTCTCGACCGTGACCGGCTCCGGGGGCCACGCGTCCGGCGCCGTGAGCAGCAGGGCAGTCCCGGAGCCGGACCCGCGGAGCGTGTGCCCGCCGAGGTCGAGCGTCGCGCCGTGCGTGAGGACCAGCCCCGGGCCGGTGGCGCACACCAGGTCCCGGGTCAGCACCACCGTGCCCTCGACCCGGTCACCGCAGGCGAGGGCGGGTGGCGGAGCCGCTGCGGCGGGTGCGGACAGGAGCGAGGCTCCGACGACGAGCGCGGTGACCGCGACGGACGACGACACGTTCATGGTGCCCCCCGGTGTGCCCGCACCCCGGTGGGCGAGCTCCCCGCGAACGTACGACCGTCCGGTTCGTCCGGATACGGCACGGCCGGGTGAACGTCGGGATTCACCCCGACGGCCGCGGACCACCAGCCCGGGCGCCGGCTCACCCCCGCGGGCGGGCCCCGTCCGCGACCTGCGGCGGCCACACGACCGCGAACCGCTCGAGCACGATCTCGTCGTCCTCGCGCCAGACCGCCCCGCGCCGCGCGCACGTCCGCTCCCAGTACCGGCGGTGCTCCCGGCGCCACGAGGTCAGCGTCCGGTCGTCCTCCCCCTCGTCGTACGCGAACCGCTCGTCGACCTCGTCGAACGTCGCGACCCGCAGCTCGGTGCTGCGCAGGATCGCGCGCGGGTGGCCGGCGCCGTCGCACGCGACCCAGTGCGACCCGATGCGCGGCAGGGGCTCGTCGCGCGCGGCGAACTCGGTGACGAGCTCGGCGGTCGCGCGCTTGCGGCCGTCGAGGACGACGGCGAGCAGCGCGTCCGACAGGGCCGCGGAGTCGCCGAACCGGTCGACGACGTACCCGTCGCGGGCGGCGGCGGGGTGGACGGCGGCGTAGCGGTCCCACATCGCGGCGGCGGCCGCGTGGTCGAGCGGGCCGAGGTCGGTCCCGACCGGCGTGGCCGTGGGCGCACCCGCACCCCCGCCGCCGGTCACGTCGTCGGCCCGGTCCGCCTGCGCGGTCACGTCGTCCTCCACGCGCGGGAGCCTACGGGCGCGGCACCGGCGGCGACACGTCCGCGTCCCCGCGCACTGCGTTGCGCACGACCTGCGGCCGCGGCACCGGCGGGCCGTACCCGCGCAGCCGCGCACGCAGCACGCGCGCCACGAGCGACGGCCGGTACACGCTCAGCGGCGACGCCATGAGGTGGTAGACGCGGGCGAGCGCGGTGTGGGCGACGGTGTCGCCGTGCGTCCCGAGCCGGGCGAGCTGTCCCGTCCACACGCCCGCGAGCGCCGTCGTCCGCGGGACGCGCCCCTCCGACGTGGGCAGCCGCAGGTCCTCCCCCGTGGCGATCGCCCACGGCAGCGCCCCGACGCGGACCGCCCGCCGCAGGAACCGCCGGGCGCCGCGCGGCGTCGTCAGGTCGTCCCGCCGGGCCGCGTCCCGCAGCGCCAGGGCCTCGAGCGCGGCCACCGCGACTCCCTGCCCGTACACCGGGTCGAACGCGCACAGCGCGTCGCCCACGACGACGAGCCCGCCGGGCCAGTCCGGCACCCGGTCGTACCGGTGACGCACGTTCGCCGTCTGCCGGTGGACGACGACGTCGCCCTCGAGCTCGCCCGCGTCGACGAGCTCGGCGAGCGCCGGGTCGCGCAGCGCGCCGAGGTAGGCGCGCCACGCGTCGGGGTCGCGCGGCGGCCGCCGGTCGCCCGCGCCGGCGGCCGTGACGAGCCACCGCCCGTCCTCCACCGGCAGCGCGATGCCACCGGGCTGGTCGGGCAGCTGCGCGATCACGACGCCGGCGGGGCCGACGGCGTCGACGGGCAGCCGCAGGGTGCGCGTCGCGTACCCGATGCGGGCGTCGACCTGCTCGACCGCGGCCGCGGGGACGCCCAGCGCGTCGAGCCACACGGGCAGCCGCGACGCGCGCCCCGACGCGTCGACGACGAGGTCGGCGGGCAGCGCGTCCCGCCCCTCGAGCGCGACCGACCACCGCGGCGCGCCCGCGCCGTCGTCCTCGCGGCGCAGCCCCGTCACGCGTGCGCCGTCGACCGTCCGCACCCCCGGCAGCCGGCGGACGCGGGTGCGGACGACGTGGTCGATGAGCGGCCGCGACGCCGACAGGACCGGGAACTGCTCCGCGCGGGGCGACCAGCCCAGCTCACCGAGCCACGCGAGCGCACCCGTGTCGACCGGCACGCCGCCGGCGGCCCGCAGGTCGTCGCCGAACCCCGGCAGCAGCTCCTCGACCGCCACCAGCGACCGGTACAGCAGCGCGTGCGGCTGGCGCCCCTGCGGCACCCCGGGACGCGGTGCAGGGGCGTCGGCGACGGCGTCCCGCTCCACCACGGTCACGGTCCGCCCCGGGCCGGCCAGCGCCGCGGCGGCCAGCAGCCCGGCGAGGCTCCCGCCGACGACGACGACGTCGCCCGGCGTCCGCCCGCTGCCCGTGCCCCCGTGCGACGTCATCGCCTCATGATGGCGTCCGAGCCCCGGCCTGGGAACCCGCGCCCGTCGGACCAGCGGAGGGCAAGGGATTCGAACCCTTGAGTACGGGGTCACCGCACCAACGGTTTTCAAGACCGTCGCTTTCGGCCGCTCAGCCAGCCCTCCCGACCGGCGCGAGCGCCGGTGCGCGGCAGTCTCCCACACGCCCGCGCCCGACTTCCGCGCCTCGGACGGCGCGCACCGGCCGGCGTTCCTAGCCTCGGTGCATGACGAAGCCCATCTCCCCCACGGTCCACGCCGCGCTCGACTACGGGGTCGCCGGCACCCTCCTGACCGTGCCGCACGTGCTCGGCATGAGCACCCGGGCCAAGGTGTTCTTCGGGGCCTTCGGCATGGTCGCGACGGTGGTGAACGCGCTGACGCGCACGCCGCTCGCGCTCAAGCCGGTGCTGTCCCTCAAGGCGCACCGCACCGCCGACCTGCTCTCCGACCCGCTGTACGTGGCGCTGCCGCTGCTCACGGGCATCGCGAAGGAGCCGAGGGCCCGGACGCTGTGGCTCGCGACGACGGCCCTGCTCGCGGGCTCCGTCGCGCTGACCGACTGGGACGCGGACGAGTCCTGAGCCCGCTCGTCGTCGGATCGCGGCTCGCCCGGCCGGGACTCGCCGGACCGGCCGCCGCCCGCTAGCCGCGCGCCGTCGGCACCGGCGCGGCGAGGACCGCCGCGACGTCGGGCGCGGCGACCTGCGTCACGACCCGGCCGGCACGTGCGAGGGCGGCGAAGCCCTCGGGCCCGAGCGCGTCGACGACCAGGCGGCGCACCTCGCGCACGTGCCCGGGGGCGGTGGCACGCAGCTTCTCGCGCCCCGACGGGGTGAGCCGTGCGCTCGTCCGCTTGCCGGCCTCGGTGCACGACCCGCGCGTGACCCAGCCGAGGTCCTCCAGCCGCGACACGGCGTGCGAGAGCCGGGACGGGGAGCCGCCGGACAGCCGGGCGAGGTCGCTCATCGGGATCTCGCCGTGCGGCCGCTCGGAGAGCGCCGCGAGCACCTGGTACTCGTACAGGTTGACCCCGGCGTCGCGCTTGAGCTGGGCGTCCATCGCCGCCGGCAGGACGGTGACGAGGGCCATCACGGCCTTCCAGTCCTCCAGCTGGGCGCCCACGAGCCAGGGGACGTCCTCGTCTGCCCGCTCCGTCATGCCGGAAGTCTACGGGTGTTGAACATTCAAGCCGCGGCCCCTACTGTCTGTTGAGCATTCAACATCGCGACGTCCGCCGCGAGACACCCCAGGAGGCACCATGACCGTGCTGCGCATCGACGCCACCATCCAGGGCGACCGCTCGGCGAGCGCCGCGCTCGCCGACATCGTCACCGCCGAGCTCCTCGCCGCGCGGCCGGGCGAGGCGGTCGTCCACCGGCACCTCGGCGAGGACCCGCTGCCCGCCGACGCCTGGGCCACCGCGGTCGGCGCCGGCTGGACGCCCGTCGAGCAGCGCACGCCCGAGCAGGCCGCCGCCGCCGCGCTCGCGGTCGAGGTCGCCGACGAGCTGCGTGCCGCCGACGCGGCCGTGCTCGCCCTGCCGCTCTACAACTGGGGCGTCTCGCAGCACGTCAAGACCTGGATCGACCTGGCGATCGCGGGCGGCACCGTCGGCGACCCGTACCTCGCGGGCACGCCGGTCGTGCTCGTCGTGACCCGCGGCGGCAGCTACGCCCCGGGCACCCCCAAGGAGGGCTGGGACCACGCCATCGGCTACCTGCGCCGCATCATCGGCGACGTCTGGCAGGCCGACCTCACGGTGGTCGAGCGCGAGCTCACCCTCGTCGGCGTGAACCCCGCCATGGACGCGCTCGCCGAGCCCGCCGCGCTGATGAAGAAGGAGGCGGAGGCCGCCGCCGTCGCCGCCGGCCGGGCGCTCGCCGCACGCTGACGGTCCTCCGTCGACCACGCGCCGACGGCCGGCCCTCGCAGGGACCGGCCGTCGGCAGGTGGACCTCATCCGGCGGTCGCCGTCACCCGGCCGTCCGGCCGCGGCGACGCAGGACCACGAGCACGACGCCGGCCGCGATGCCCGCCAGCGCGAGGCCCGCACCCGTGGCGAGCTCCAGGCCCGTCACGGCCAGCGCACCACCGCGGGGAGCCGCGGCAGCGGCGCCGGGCCCACCGGCGGCAGCTGCGCCCGGAGCGGCCGCGTCGCCCACCACCGTGAGCTCCGTCCAGCCGAGGACGACGCCGCCGGCGGACGAGACGACCAGCCGGTACGCGCCGGGCGCGGTCGTCGCCGGGATCGTCACGCGCACCGTGCCGTCCGCGGCCACCTGCTGGTATCCGGGGCCGACGGGCGTCGACCCGAGCCACACGTAGACGTCGGACCCCGGGGTGAGGCCCGTGAGCGTGACCGTACCGCCGGGACGGACCGGTGCGACGGCGCCGAGGGAGCCGCGGTCGGCGTCCGTCAGCGAGTCGACCGCGGGCGCAGGGGGAGCCTGCAGGAACGCGACGTCGAGCCGGAGCTCCACGTCGTCGACCCGGACACCGGTGCGCACCTCGACGGCGCGCGCGGTGGCGAGGCTGTTGCCCCCGGCCCACCAGAACGAGCCGTGGTCCACGGTCGCCCGGACGCGGTAGGTGCCCGCCGGCACGGCGCTCGTGACGAAGTCGAGGTCGCCACCGTCCGGGGCGAAGGCCGACGTCACGACGCTGCCGTCCGCCGCGACGAGGTCGACCCGGACCCCGACGTTCTGCCAGTCGTCGCCGAGGTCACCGCCGCTGACGATCCGGCCGCCGACGACGCCGCCCTCGCGCTGCACCAGGTCGCCCACGGTGACGTCGGCGTCGACGCCCACCACGGTCCACTGCGCGTTCCGCGCCTCGCGCGCACCCCCGAGGAAGGCGGGCACGACGAAGGACGGCTCCGGCACCGCGAGACCCACCGTGTAGGAGTCGGCCTCGACCTCGGAGAAGACGTACGTGCCGTCGGCACCGGTGGTGGCCCGGGCGACGGCGCGCTGCCACCCGCCGGGGGCGCGGCCCCACAGGGCGACCTGCGTGCGGACCGGCGCACCGGCAGCGTCGACGACGCGCCCGGTCACGCTCGACCCGGCGGCCAGGTCGACGTCGACGCCGGTGCGGGCCGCGGCCGGGTTGCCCGCGACGAAGTACACCGAGCCGTAGGAGTTCCCGACGCGCTGCCACCAGGCGGGCGCGAGTCCCGAGCCGGTCGGCGGGACCACGCGCACGACGTAGCCGCCGGGCGCGAGCCAGTGCGCCGTCCACGTCCCGTCGGCGGCGGTCGGCACCACACGCACGGGCGCGTCGTCGGCGATCGACCCGTAGAGCTCCACCGTGGCGCCCGGCACGGGGGCACCCCCGGCGGTCACGACACCGCTCACGGAGTTGTCGACGAAGGTCACGTCGACGCCCGTGCGCACCTCGCCGTCGGCGACCGTCACGGTCTGGTGCGTCCGCCGCGCGGAGCCGTACGTCGCGCCGTTCCAGTACACCTCGTACGGCTGGTCCTCGCCGAGGAGCGCGAACCGCACCTCGTAGCTGCCGGCCGCGAGGCCGCCGGCACGCCAGGTGCCGTCCGCGGCCGTCTCCGGCGCCGGGTCGCCCGGGGCGGCGTCGCCCAGGTACACCAGGACGCCGGACAGCGGCGCACCGGTGCTGTCGGTCACGCGGCCGGCGAGGGCCGCGGTCGCCGCCGAGCTCCGGTCCCTGCG
>NZ_JBFTEP010000064.1:0-21252 GCF_047229365.1 Cellulomonas pasadenensis
GCGCCGCGCTGGCCGGCCCTCGCGGCGGCGGCGTGGGTGGGCACCTTCTGCGCCGTCGCCGGCACGATGCTGGTGCGCGACGTCCTCCTCGGTGGCCCCGGGGACGACCGCGGCGTCGTCGCGCTGGCCATCGGCCTGCGGCTCGTCACCGTGGCCGCGGCGCTCGCGTCGGTGCAGGCGTGGGGCCGCCGGGTGCCCGGCTGGGTGCTCCTCGGGGGTCTGTGGGGCATCGCCGCCGTGCAGATCGCCTACCCGCTGGCGGAGACGGTCGTGAAGGGCGCGATCCTCGCCGGCGTGATGGACCCCGTCGCGAAGGGCATCAGCGACATGTCCGCCACGGGGTGGTTCACCTTCGGCATGACGTGGCTGATCTGGGGTGTCCCCGGTGTCCTCTTCGGCCTCGCGGCCCGGTCCTACGCACGCCGCACGCCCGTGCCGAGGCGCTGGGTGGTGATCGGCGCGCTGGGCGGGCTCCTGTTCCTCGCCGCGCTCGGGCTCCTCATCGGCTGACGGGGAGCCCCACCAGCCGCACCCGGGACCGGAGCCCCTCCGCCGACGTCGCCGGTCCCGTGGCGAGGTCGCCCACCCGGACCGGCGGTGTCACCACCGGACCGGCGACCTCGGCGCCCGGCGCCGTCAGGCGCGGTCGCGGGTCGGGAGGTCCGACGACGGGCCCGACGGGGTGCGCGGGGCCGAGCGCAGGCCGCGCTCCACCTCGAGCAGCAGCAGGTTCGCGTCCGCCCAGCCCGCGAGGGACGTCGACGTCGTCCCGCGCACCGTCACCGGCCCGCCCGCGCACGCGCCCACGAGCCGCTCGCGCAGCGTGACCGCGAGCTCCGCCGCACGGTCGTCGTACACGGCCGGGAGCAGCACCAGGACGCCGAACGCGTCGCCGTCGAGGCGGCCGACGACGCAGCCGGCGGGGGCCGCCCCGCGCAGCCGGGACGCGATCGTGCGCAGCGCCTCGTCGCCGGCGCCGAACCCGGCGGACGCGTTGAGGTCTCCCATGCCGTCGACGTCGAGGCCCACGAGCAGGAGGCGCCGGCGGGTGCCCGCGACCGCGTCGGCCGCCCACGCCTCCACCGTCGCGACGAGGTGGGCGCGGGACAGCACGCCCGTCAGCGGGTCGCGCGCGGCCCGGTCGGTGAGGGCGCCGGTCAGCGCCTGCACGAGGTCGGCCGTGGACGCCGCCGACCACGACGGGCCCGGCACGAGCACGTCGTCGTGGCGGACGGCCGCGTCGCGCGCCATCGCGGCCCGCGCGGCGTCGACGACGCTCGTCCCGGCGTCGAGCACGAGCGGCGACCAGTCCGCGGCGTGCCCGACCTCGCGGCGGGTCATCACGGCGCGGCCCTAGCCGAGCCGGCCCGTCATCACCTCGGTGTAGCGGTGCCGGGTGAGCACCCCCACGGCGCCGGTCTGCGCGTCGTGGACGACGACGCAGGTGCGCTGCGGCGCGCGGAACAGCACCTCGACGTCGCTCATCACGTCGAGCGCGGACACGACCTGCACGGGCGCGGCGACCTCGCCGAGGCGGGCGGGCGCGAGGGCGCGGGTCGGCTGGGAGGGGGCGGCGGTCGGCACGGCAGACATGATCCGGGCGGACGCGCGGCGGGTGGTCCGGTTCGTCCGGTCGTCGCCACGCGTTGGCCGAGACTTCGCGGAGCCGCCGACGGCCGGTCACCGCGGACGCCGGGGCGGGCCCGACCGGGCGACGACCGACCGGGTGCGGGCCGCCCGGGCACCGGCACGGTCGGGACGCCTGCCGACGACCTCAGGCCGGGACGGGCGTCCGCTCCCCCGCACCCCAGAGCCGACGCTCGGCGGCGTCCCACCGGGCGGCCGCGGCCGGGTCCGGCTCGTACCGGACGAGGTCGAGACCGCGCGCCCCCACCGCCCGCAGGTCCGCGAGCGAGCCGGTGAGCACGCCCGCCGCCCGCGCCTGCACGAGCACGTTGCCGAGCGCGGCGCCCTCGACGGGCCCGGCGACGACGGGCAGGCCGGTCGCGTCGGCGGTGAGCCGGCACAGCAGCGTGTTGCGCACCCCGCCGCCGACGAGGTGCACGACCGACACGTCCCGCCCGGACAGCGCGCACGCCTGCCGCACGGCCCGCCGGTAGGCGAGCGCGAGCGAGTCGAGGACGCAGCGGACCGTCTCGGCCTGGGACTGCGGCGGCGTCTGGCCGGTGCGGGCCGCCGCGGCGGCGATGCGGGCGGGCATGTCGCCCGGCGGCAGGAACTCGGGGGCGTCGACGTCGACGACCGTCGTCAGGCCCGGCACCTGCGCGGCCGCCGCGAGCAGGTCCGGCAGCTCCGCCGGCAGCCCGGCCTCGTGCCACGTGCGCAGCGACTCCGAGAGCACCCACAGGCCCATGACGTTCCTGAGGTACCGCACGGTGCCGTCGACGCCGGCCTCGTTGGTGAAGTTCGCGGCGCGCGAGGCCTCCGTGAGCACGGGCGCGGGCAGCTCGAGCCCGACCAGCGACCACGTGCCGCACGACACGTACGCGAAGTCGTCGCCCGTGGCGGGCACGGCGACGACGGCCGACGCGGTGTCGTGCGAGCCCACCGTCCACACCGGCAGCGGCGCGCGGTGGCCGAGCTGCTCGGCGAGCTCCGGGCGGACGTGCCCGAGCAGCTCGCCCGCGTCCCGCAACGGCGGCAGCAGGGCCGCGTCGACCCCGAGCCGGTCGGCGAGGTCCGTCGCCCACGTGCGGGTGGTCGCGTCGAGCAGGCCGGTGGTCGACGCGTTCGTCACCTCCGCCACCTCCTCGCCCGTGAGCCACGCGCCGAGCAGGTCGGGGATCAGCAGCAGGCGCCGGGCGGCGTCGAGCTGGGCCGTCCCCTGCGCCGCGACCAGCTGGAACACCGTGTTGAACGGCTGCACCTGCAGGCCGGTGCGCGCGTGGAGCTCGTCCGGCGGGACGGTCCGGAAGACGCGCTCGGGCACGCCGTCGGTGCGCGCGTCCCGGTAGTGCACCGGGTTGCCGAGCAGCGCGCCGTCCGCGTCGAGCAGGCCGTGGTCGACGGCCCACGAGTCGATCCCGACGCCTGCGAGCGGCCCCGCCTCTCTCGTCGCCGCCCGCAGGCCGTCGAGGATCCCCCGCCACAGGACCAGCACGTCCCAGTGGAGGGTCGTACGCCCGTTCCCGGGGACCGGGACCGGGCCGTTCGGGAACCGGTTGACCTCGTGCAGGTCGACGCGCGGCCCGTCTCCGTCGTCGTGCACGCGCCCGACGATGACGCGCCCGCTCGACGCGCCGAGGTCGACGGCGGCGAAGGCCGCGTCCTGCCCGCTGGTCACGACCGGCCCGTCAGCGCAGGAACGCGGCGGCGACGCCGGAGTCGACGGGCACGTGCAGGCCGGTGGTCTGCACGAGGTCCGGGCCGGTGAGCGCGAAGACGGCCGCCGCGACGTGCTCCGGCAGGACCTCCTTCTTCAGCAGCGTGCGCTGCGCGTAGTACTCGCCGAGCTTCTCCTCCGGCACGCCGTAGACGGCCGCGCGCTTGGCGCCCCAGCCGCCGGCGAAGATGCCGGACCCGCGCACGACGCCGTCGGGGTTGACGCCGTTGACGCGGATGCCGTGCTCGCCGAGCTCGGCCGCGAGCAGCCGCACCTGGTGCGCCTGGTCCGCCTTGGTCGCCGAGTACGCGATGTTGTTCGGGCCGGCGAACAGCGAGTTCTTCGACGCGATGTAGACGATGTCGCCGCCCATGCCCTGCGCGACCATCGCGCGCGCCGCCTCGCGGGCGACGAGGAACGAGCCGCGCGCCATGACGTCGTGCTGCAGGTCCCAGTCCTTCACGGTGGTGTCGAGCAGCGGCTTGGAGATCGACAGGCCGGCGTTGTTCACGACGAGGTCGACACCGCCGAACGCGAGGGACGCCGCGCGGACCAGGCCGGCCACCGCCTCCTCGTCGGTGACGTCCGCGTGCACGGCGACGGCCACGTCGCGGCCGCCGAGCGCGTCCGCGACCTCCTGCGCGCCCTCGAGGTTCACGTCCGCGATCACGACGCACGCGCCCTCGGCGGCGAGCCGCTCGGCGATCGCGCGCCCGATGCCCGAGCCGGCGCCGGTGACGAGCGCGACCCGCGTGGCCAGCGGCTTCGGCTTCGGCATCCGCTGGAGCTTGGCCTCCTCGAGCGCCCAGTACTCGATGCGGAACTTCTCCGCCTCGTCGATCGGCGCGTAGGTGCTGACCGCCTCGGCGCCGCGCATGACGTTGATCGCGTTGACGTAGAACTCGCCTGCGACGCGCGCGGTCTGCTTGTCCTTGCCGAACGAGAACATGCCCACGCCGGGCACGAGCACGATCGCCGGGTCGGCGCCGCGGATCGCGGGGCTGTCCGGGGTGGCGTTGCGCTCGTAGTAGGCCGCGTAGGCCTCGCGGTACTGCGCGTGCAGCTCCCGCAGGCGCGCGACGACGTCCTCGAGCGGCGCGTCGGCCGGCAGGTCGACGACCAGCGGCGACACCTTGGTCCGCAGGAAGTGGTCGGGGCACGACGTGCCGAGGGCGGCCAGGTGCGCGAGCTTCTCGCGGGCGACGAAGTCGAGGACGACGTCGGTGTCCGTGAAGTGGCCGACCTGCGGCCGGTCGGTCGACGCGAGGCCGCGGATCACCGGCGCGAGCGCTGCGGCGCGCTCGCGGCGCTCGGCCTCGGGCAGCGGCGCGAAGCCGGGACGCACGGCACCGAACGGGTGCTCCCCCAGCGCCGCCGTGCGCTCCTCGATGAACCGCTCGGCGGTGCGGATGATCTCGAGCGAGCGCTCCTCCGCCTCGCCCGACGTGTCGCCCCACGCGGTGATCCCGTGGCCGCCGAGCACGCACCCGATCGCCTGCGGGTTCTTCTCCTTGATCTCGGCGATGTCGAGGCCGAGCTGGAAGCCGGGGCGGCGCCACGGCACCCACACCACGCGGTCGCCGAACACCTCCGACGTCAGCGCCTCGCCGTCGGCCGCCGTCGCGAGCGCGATGCCGGCGTCGGGGTGGAGGTGGTCGACGTGCGCGGCGTCGACGAGGCCGTGCATGGCCGTGTCGATCGACGGCGCCGCACCGCCCTTGCCGTGCAGGCAGTAGTCGAACGCGGCGACCATCTCGTCTTCGCGGTCGACGCCCGGGTAGACGTCGACGAGCGCGCGCAGGCGGTCGAGCCGCAGCACGGCGAGGTTCTTCTCCGCGAGCGTGCCCAGGTCGCCGCCGGAGCCCTTGACCCACAGCAGCTCGACGTCCTGGCCCGTGACCGGGTCGGGTGCGACGCCCTTGGCGGACGTGTTGCCGCCGGCGTAGTTGGTGACCCGCGGGTCGGCGCCCAGGCGGTTCGAGCGGGCGATGAGCTGCGCGGCGGGCGACGTGGCGTCGGCGTGCGTCGGCGTCGTCATGGCGGTCAGGCTCCCCATCCGGCCTGCGCGCCACCGACGCGCCCGGCCACGATCGTCTCGGCGTAGCCGCTGCGCGCGTACGCGCCCAGCGGGTCGGGGTCGAGCCCCTGCGACTCGCGCAGCCCCGCGAGGAGCGGGCGCACGTCGGTGTTGTAGGCGTCCATGAGCAGGCCGTTCGCGGCGAGGACGTCGCCGTCCTGCTGCGCCTGCGTCAGCGCGTCGGCGTCGACGAGCAGCGCCTTGGCCGTCGCCTCCTGCACGTTCATGACCGAGCGGATCTGCGCCGGGATCTTCGGCTCGATGTTGTGGCACTGGTCGAGCATGAAGTTGACGCCGGAGTCGGGTGCGAGGGCCCCGCCCTGGACGATCTCGTGCAGGATCCGGAACAGCTGGAACGGGTCCGCGGCGCCGACCATGAGGTCGTCGTCGGCGTAGAAGCGGCTGTTGAAGTCGAACGCGCCGAGCCGGCCGACGCGCAGCAGCTGGGCGACGATGAACTCGATGTTCGTGTTGGGCGCGTGGTGGCCGGTGTCGAGCACGACCATCGCGCGGTCGCCGAGGGCCATGCAGTGCAGCAGCGACGTGCCCCAGTCCGGCACGTCCATCGTGTAGAAGTACGGCTCGAAGAACTTGTACTCGAGGATCAGCCGGTGCTCCGGGTCCGCGGCCACCAGGGCCGTGTAGATCTCCTGCAGCGACTCGGCGAGGCGGTCCTGGCGGCCGCGGATCGAGTCCTGGCCCGGGTAGTTGAGGCCGTCCGGGAGCCAGATCTTCAGGTCGTGCGAGCCGGTCGCCGCCATGACGTCGATGCACTCGAGGTGGTGCTCGACCGCCTTCTTGCGGACGCGCGCGTCCGGGTGCGTCAGCGACCCGAGCATGTAGTCGTCGTCCTGGAACAGGTTCGAGTTGATGCCGCCGATCGCGACGCCGTGGTCCGCGGCGTGCTGCGCGAGCGCGTCGAAGTCGTCGACCTTGTCCCACGGGATGTGCAGCGAGACGCGCGGGGCGGCGCCCGTGAAGCGGTGCACCTGCGCGGCGTCGGCGACCTTCTCGAACGGGTCGCGCGGGACCCCCTGCTGCGCGAAGACCTTGAAGCGCGTGCCGGAGTTGCCGAACGCCCAGGACGGCAGCTCGATGGTCTGCTCCGCGAGGGCGGCGAGCGCCCGCTCCTCGCGCGTGCCCGCGGCCGTGCCGGGTGTCGTGCTCATCGGTGCTGCTCCTCGGTGCTCGTGGGGGATGCCGTCGTGGGCAGGCCCGCCGCGGCGAGCTGGCCCTCGAGGTGGAAGACCTCGTCCAGCAGCACGAACCCCTGGTCGGGGTCGCCGTCGCCGACGAACAGGTCGGCCATCTGCGCCTGCCAGCGGGCGTTGACCTCGGTGGCGGCCATCGCGGCCTGGGCGGCGGCGTAGTCGTCGGTCTCGAGGACGCCGACGAGCAGGCCGTCGGGCGACAGGAAGAGGTGGTAGTCCCGCCACCCGGTGTCCCGCAGCGCCTCGAGCATGTCCGGCCACACGGCGGCGTGCCGGCGGCGGTACTCGTCGAGGTGGTCCGGGTGGACGTGCGAGACGAAGCACACGCGGGTCATCATCGACCTCCGGGTTTCGTCCTTGAAACGATTCATGGTCACTGTAGGGAGCGTGTCGCGACGGTGTCAACCGTCTGCCGCGTCCGTGCGGATCGCGCTTTCCGCCATGATGGCACCACGGGCGCGCCGCCGTCCCGGCCCGATCACCGCGCGACCCCGCCGACGGCCCGTCGCTACGATCGGGCCCCAGCCGCGACCAGGAAGGGGCGTCGATGGCCACCAGGGGCAACGGCCGCCCACGACGTCCGTCGATCACCGACGTCGCCCGCCGCGCGGGCGTCTCCGTCGGCACGGTCTCCAACGTCCTCAACCGGCCCGACCAGGTCACGCCCGCCACCCGCGAGCGCGTGCAGGCGGCCATCGAGGAGCTCAACTTCGTCCGCAACGCGTCCGCGCGGCAGCTGCGCGCCGGCACCATCCGGACCGTCGGCGCGATCGTGCTCGACATCGCGAACCCGTTCTTCACCGAGGTCGCGCGCGGCGTCGAGGACCGGCTCGCGCCCGACGAGTACACACTCATGCTGTCGTCGTCCGACCAGGACCCCGAGCGCGAGGCCCGCTACCTGCGGCTCTACGAGGAGCACGGCGTGCAGGGCGTGCTCGTCACGCCGTCGCAGGGGTCGCTCGAGACGATCCTCGCGCTGCGCGACCGCGGCATCGGCGTCGTCCTGCTCGACGCGACGACCGAGGTCGAGGACGTGTCCAGCGTCGGCGTCGACGACGTCCGCGGCGCCGCCCTGGCCGTCGAGCACCTGCTCGACCTCGGGCACGAGCGCATCGCGTTCATCAACGGTCCCGACAGCATCCGCCAGTGCGTCGACCGGCGCGCGGGGGTCGTCGCGGCCCTCGTGGCGGCCGGCCGCGACCCCGGGGCGGTGCTCACCGAGGTGACCGTCGCGTCGCTCAACGCCGACGCCGGCGAGAAGGCCATGCACGAGCTGCTCGCGATCGACGCGTCCCGGCGCCCCACCGCGACGTTCTGCGTCAACGACTTCACGGCGCTCGGCGCGCTGCGCGCCCTGCGCTGGGCCGACGTACCCGTCCCCGACGCCATGGCGGTCGTCGGCTACGACGACGTCGCGATCGCGCCGATGCTCACCGTGCCGCTGACGTCGGTGCACCAGCCCACCCACACGCTCGGGTGGACCGCCGCCGACCTGCTCCTGCGCGAGGCCGGCGCCGACGGCCCGGCCGAGCACCAGCGCGTGCTGTTCCAGCCGGAGCTGGTGGTCCGCACGAGTACCGCCGGCGCCTGAGTCATACCCCACTCCCTCGCGACTGTCGAGACCCGTGGTGGAGCCGTGACGCGTCGCTGCCACCCCTCCATCTGCAAGACGGTTGAACCGAGCTTGCCGCACGGATCCGCCGCCGTAGGCATCGACCCTCACTACGCTGGCCGTAGGCAGACGTGTCCATAGGAGGTCGACCGTGGATAAGCACCGACTTGATGACGTGTATGGGATGGCGCGAAGGAGGCTTCCCCTCACATACGTCGAACGCGCGAATGTCGACGATCGGTTCGTGAACGAGCTGGGCCGCGACAATCATATCGTCGTGTATGGATCTTCCAAGCAAGGAAAGACCAGCCTCCTACTCCGAACGCTTCAAGAAGACGACTACGTCGTCGTGCAGTGCTCAACCGATTGGACCAAGGAGAAGCTCTACTCGTCGATCTTGAAGCAGCTCGATGTCAGAGTGGTGGAAACGACGAGTCGCTCCCGCGCCCGAACGGACGAGTTCGGCGCGGAGGTGGAGGGCGAAGTTTCCGCATCCTTCATCGCCAAGATTCGCGGCAAGATTAGCGCCAAGGGTAGCGACACAGACGAGGAGACCGTAACCGAGCAGAGCATTCCAATCGACCTCGGCTCAGCTGGCGACATCATCCAGCTGCTAGACGAGGTCGGGTACACCAAGTTTATTGTCGTCGAGGACTTTCACTACTTGACGGTCGAAGTGCAGAAGGCCTTCGCGTCCGATCTGAAAACCTTCTACGAGCGATCTTCTACGTCGTTCATCATCGTCGGCGTCTGGCTCGAGGCCAACCGCCTAATCGTCTATAACGGGGACCTCGCGCATCGCCTCACATCGATCCCCGCCGACTCGTGGGAAGAAGGTGAACTGGCGAAGGTGGTGGAGGCCGGTGAGCCACTCATGAACGCACGCTTCTCAGCTGAAGTTGTGGAAGCGCTCGTGGCGCGCGCTCAGCGGAATGTCGGGCAGCTCCAGGAAGCACTGCGCCAGATGTTCATCGCTCGCAACATCTACGCCACAACCGACGAAACGACGACGTTTGAGGACGTCTCGGAAGTCGATTCCGCATACGCTTACGTTGCCGAACAGCTGGCCGGCCGTTATGCCAACTCGATCAACAAGTTCTCCGAGGGCCTGCGAGACCAGAAGCTGCACATGTATAAGTGGATCATGCACGCAGTGATCGCCGCCACCCCCGCCGAGCGCCGCGCCGGACTCAAGGCGATGGACATCGTTCGTCACGTGCAAGAGAATCATCCCATGGGTTCCGGCGTTTATCCGAACAATGTGCAATCCGCTCTAACCAATGTTGCGAAGGTTCAGAACCACGCGGAGATTACACCGATCATCTTCGACTACGACCTTACGCACAAGCGTCTAACGATTGTAGACAATGGGTTCCACGTCTACCTCGAGGGCACGCCGCGAGAGGTTGCGATGGGCTATCTCGCCAGCTTCGCCAATGAAGACATTCCCAACTCACACGCAGACTCGGACGGCACCGAGCTGCCCGAAGCCATACCGGCACATGAGCACCGAACGGGTTCGGCCGCTTCATGAAGCGCACGAGCTACAGGCGCCGAACGGCGGGCTGCGCTGCTGCATATGGTTCGCCTTCTGTACTGGGCAGGCGCCTACCGGCACGGTGGCTGCGCGGGCGCGAGGAAGCGTGACGTGAGCAGCACCGAGGACACCCGCACCACGCCGGCTGACCGCGCGCCGCTGCGCGCTGCAATCGTCGGGACGGGGCCGTCGCGCACCTGCACGCGCAGGCGATCGCCGTGGACCCGCACATCACGCTCGTCGCCGTGTTGAACCGCGGCGAGGAGCGCCGCACGGACTGCGCCGACCGGTACGACGCCCCCGACCGGTACGCGTCGCACACCGACCTGCTCGCCGCCGAGACGCTCCACCTCGTCGCTTTGCGCACGCCGCCCGACCTGCACCGGCAGCAGACGCTCGACGGCTACGTCGCCAGCGTGCACGTACTCCGCGAGAAGCCGCCCGCCCTGTCGCTCGCCGAGCTCGACGACATGCAGGCCGCCGCGGACGCGGCCGAGCGCGTTCGCCGTCGTATTCCAGCAGCGCACCGACACCGCACCCGCGCACGTGAAGGGCTTGCTCGACCCGGGTGCGTCACGCACGCCGACCCCGACGGCGACGAGCGCTTCCGCACATCGCTCGTCACGGACGGGCGCCCGGCTTGACGTCAGCCGACGACGCCCTGCGCTATCGCGCGCAGCTCCGCCACGTGCGCCGAGAACGCGCGCCGGCCGTCAGCGGTCAGGCGCAGCCACGTCAGCCGGCGCGCGTCGGACCGGCTGGACGACGCCGCCTTGCGCACGTCGACGAAGCCGGCCTCGGCCAGGACCCGCAGGTGCTTGGACAGCGTCGCGTCGGACACCCCGAGGGCGTCGCGGACGACCGAGAACTCCACCTCGTCCGCGGCCGCGAGCAGCCCGCACACGCGCAGACGCACCGGCGCGTGGATGACCTCGTAGAAGCGCGGCGTTACCTCGTCGGGGGCGACGCCCGGTGCGTCAGCGGACACGGTCGAGGGCCCGGCGCGCGAGACTGTCGGAGCGCCGCAGGACCGCGTACGCGACCGCCCCGGCGGCCAGCACCGGCAGCGCGACCCAGGCGTGCAGCCCGCCGGCGACGAGCCCGAAGGACACGCTGAGCAACAGCAGGACGGCCGCGAGCAGCGCGACGAGGAGTCCGGTACCGGCGACGCCGGTACCGCGCGGACGCACGAGCCGGCGCTGCTGGAGGAGCACGGCGAGCGCGACGAGCGCGCCGCCGATCATGGTCACGGCGGGCGTGCGGTCCTCGCCGAGCAGCGGGACGGCGACGTAGGCGGCGATCAGCACGGTGACCGCGGCGAGGTACCAGGCGGGCGTGGCGGCGCGCTGCGCGAGCGTGGCGCGGTCGCCGTCGAGGTCCGCGAGGAGGTCGCTCGCCCGCTGGGGGTCCGGGGTGGCAGAGTGAGTTTCCATACCGGAAACACTACTCCGGCTTTCCGAGATGGCAAGTGACTTGCTCGTCCTCCGCGGCCGTGAGCCTGTCGATCCGGTCGTCCCGCGCGACCGGATCGACGGACTCACCGGCGGTCCGAGGCTCAGCCCGTGACCGTGAACCCCGCCCGGAGCAGGTCGCGGTCCCGCGAGGACCGCCCCACCAGGAGCTCGAACTCCCCCGGCTCGACGACGCGGCGCCCCTCCGCGTCGACGATCGTGCAGTCCGCGACCGCCACCTCGACGTCCACCGTGACCGACTCCCCCGGCGCGACGTCGACGTGCCGGTACGCCTTGAGCTCCTTGTCGGCCCAGGTCAGCGACGTCACGAGGTCGCTGACGTACACCTGGACGACCTCGTGCGACGGGCGCGTGCCGGTGTTGGTCACGGTGACCTGCGCGCGGACGGTGCCGTCGACCGACACCGTCGGCTCGGCGACCGTCAGGTCCGTGTACTCCACCGTCGCGTACGTCAGCCCCTCGCCGAACGCGAACGCCGGGTCCTGCGTGAGGTCCGCGTACCGCGTGCCGTGCTGGCCGCGCAGCTGGTTGTAGTAGACCGGCTGCTGGCCGACGTGCCGCGCGAACGTGACCGGCAGGCGCCCGGCCGGCTCCACGAGGCCGAGCAGCAGCTCCGCGATCGCGCGCCCGCCGCGCATGCCGGGGTTGGCGGCCCAGACGACCGCGTCGGCCTCCAGGGCCGAGTCCGGCAGCACCAGCGGCTTCGAGGCGATGACGACGACGGTCGTCGGCGTGCCCGTCGCCGCGAGCGCGTCGAGCAGCGCCACCTGGCCGCCCACGAGCTCGAGCGTCGCGGTGGACCGCGTCTCCCCCATGAGGCCGATCGTGTCGCCGACGACCGCGACGACGTGGTCCGCCGCCTCCGCCGCCGCGACGGCCTCGGCGATCATCGCCGCGTCGGGCTCGGCCGCGTGCATGATCGGCATGCGCGGCTGCCCGTCGGGGTAGAGCTCGCCGGCCGGGTCGGGCCCGAGCTCGCCGATGTCGGCGCCCCGCGCGTGCGTGATCGTCCAGCCGGCGGGCGCGACCGCGCGCAGGCCGTCGAGCACCGTCTCCGACATGTGCCGCGGGTGGCCCTCCTCGCGCATCCAGTCGACCTGCCCGGAGCGGCCGGCCCAGTCGCCGAGCTGCGCGTCGACGTCGTCGGCGTTGGGCCCGACGACGGCGATCGTGCGGGCCGTCGGCGCGCCGTCGCGGCCCGTCGCGCGCCCGTCGTCGCCCGCCACCAGGTCGCCGCCGAGCGGCAGGACCCCGCCCTCGTTGCGCAGCAGGACCAGCGACCGGCGCGTGACCTCCAGGTTCGCCTGCTGGTGCGCGGCCGAGCCGATGACGGCGGCCTGGCGCTCCGCGTCCGGGCGGCGCGGGTCCTCGAACAGGCCCAGCTCGAACTTCACGGTCAGGATGCGCGCGACGGCGGCGTCGACCTGCGCCTCGGTGATGAGCCCGTCCGCGACGGCCTTCTGCGCACCCTCGAAGAACCCGGGCGTCGTCATGACCATGTCGTTCCCCGCGGTCACCGCCATCGCGGCGGCCTGCGTGTGGTCGGCGGCGATCTTCTGCTCCCACACCATGCGGCCGACGTTGTCCCAGTCGGTGATGAGCGTGCCGGTCCACCCCCACTCGCCGCGCAGGACGTCCTGCAGCAGCCACCGGTTCACGACGATCGGGACGCCGTCGGTCGACTGGTAGCCGATCATGAACGTCCGCGCGCCCTCGCGGGCGACCCGCTCGAACGGCGGCAGGAACCACGAGCGCAGCTTGCGGCGGGAGATGTCCGCCTCGGACGCGTCACGCCCGCCCTGCGTCTCGGAGTAGCCGGCGAAGTGCTTCGCGCACGCGAGGACCGCCGTCGGGTCGGTCAGCCCGTCGCCCTGGTAGCCGCGGACCATCGCCGCCGCGAGCTCGCCCAGCAGGTACGGGTCCTCGCCGAACGTCTCGTTCACGCGGCCCCAGCGCAGGTCGCGCGTGATGCAGACGACCGGCGAGAACGTCCAGTGCAGACCGGTCGACGACACCTCGACGGCCGTCACGCGCGCCATCAGCTCCGCCGCGGCGGGGTCCCACGACGACGCCACGCCGAGCTGCGACGGGAAGATCGTGGCCCCGCGCCAGAACGAGTAGCCGTGGATCGCGTCGTCCGCGATGAGCAGCGGGATGCGCAGGCGCGTGCGGTCGACGGCGTCGAGCGCCTCGAGGACGCGCTGCGGCGACGAGTGCAGGATCGAGCCGACGTGCATCTCCTCGACGAGGTCGTCGACCCCGGGCTGCGCGTCGAGCTGCAGCATCTGCCCGACCTTCTCGGGCAGCGTCATGCGGCCGACGAGATCGGCCACGCGGTCGGGGATCGGCAGCGACGGGTCCTGGTACGGGAGCGTGTCCACGAGAGTCCTCTTCGACGTTCGGATCGATGCGACCGGCCCCCCGACGCTAGCGGACGGCGCTCTCCTCCCCCACCGCCGCCGCACCGATCCGGTCGGACGACCCGCGCCCCGCCCGCCCGCCCCCACCCCGCCCAGCTCGCCGGTTGCGCTTCGAGATCGCCGAGTCGGGCAGGCGAGGTCGAGGCCGGACAGGCGAGCTCGGCGTGGCGGGGGTGTGCGGGTGGGCCGGGTGCGGGCGGGTCGGCTCGCGGGCGGCGGGGCCGGGGGATCCGTGGGAGCCGTCAGGCGTGGCCGGTCACCACGGGGCGCCCGGGCCGGCCATCGTCGTGTACGACGGGTGGCCGGGCGCGATCTCGCCGCGGCGCACGGGCCGGCCGGTGAACGCCGACGCGTAGATCGCCGCCACGAGGTCGAGCGTGTCGCGGGCCTCGCGCAGGCTCACCGGCAGCGTCGTGCCGGCGTCGAGCGCGTCCAGGACCGCGCCGACCTGGCCGCGGTGCGAGCTGCCGGGCGCCTCCGGGTCGAGGCCCTCCGTCCACCACGCGGCCGCCTCGGGACGTCCGGGCGCCGCCGTGACGCGCCAGTCCTGGTCGGTGTAGCCGTACAGGTGCTCGACCTCGACCGTCGCGTTCTCCGTGTCGACGCGGATCGTCGACGTCTCCCGCGGGGACAGCAGCGAGTTCATGACGGTCGCGAGGGTGCCGTCGGCGAACCGCACCACCGCCGCGGACACGTCCTCCGTCTGCGTGGGGCGGGCCCGGCGCGCGGCCATCGCGGTGACCTCCTCCCACGGCCCGAGCAGCGCGAGCAGCAGGTCCATCTGGTGGATGCCGTGGCCCATCGTCGGACCGCCGCCCTCGACCTCCCACGACCCGCGCCACGGGGCGTCCCAGTAGGAGTCGCCGCGGAACCACAGCGTGTCGCACACGGCGACGAGCGGCCGGCCGAGCGGCCGCCCCTCGCCGAGCGCGTCGGCGACCCGCAGCCCGGCGTGCCCGAACCGGTGCTGGAACACGACGGCGACGTCGACGCCGGTGCGCTCGCTGACCGCGAGCAGCGCGTCCATCTCGGCCAGCGACAGCGCCGGCGGCTTCTCCACGAGGACCGGCACGCCCGCCTCGAGGCACTGCGTGGCCAGCGCGAGGTGCGTGCCCGGCGGCGTGCACACGTGCGCGAGCGCGGGCCGCTGCCCGTCGCGGCCGGCGAGCGCCGCGGCGAGGTCGGTGGTGGCGTGCGGCACGCCGGTTTCGTCGGCGAAGGCGCGGGCGCGGTCGGCGTCGACGTCGACCACCGTCCCGACGCGTGCGCGGTCGGCGTGGTCGTTCACCGCGTGGACGTGGGCGTGGGCGATGGCTCCCCCGCCGACGACGATCGTCTCGTGCACCAGGTGGTCCCCTCGGTCGCTGCGGACCGTCCCGACGCGGGCGCGATGCCGTCGTCGGTGACGGTGAATCGGTTCATTACTGTAGGGGATGCCCCACTCGACGAGGAGAGAGCGACACCGTGACCGCACCCGCGCAGCACCCCGACCGCGCACGCCGGCCCTTCGGGCTCGAC
Organism: Cellulomonas pasadenensis; assembly: GCF_047229365.1. NCBI lineage: Bacteria > Bacillati > Actinomycetota > Actinomycetes > Micrococcales > Cellulomonadaceae > Cellulomonas > Cellulomonas pasadenensis. Next base: position 15,191 of record NZ_JBFTEP010000064.1, read on the forward strand.
GGCATCGGCTACGGCGGCGACTACAACCCCGAGCAGTGGCCCGACGAGGTGCGCCAGGAGGACGTGCGCCTCATGCAGGAGGCGGGCGTCAGCATCGTGAGCCTCGCGATCTTCTCCTGGGCGCGCATCGAGCCGCGCGAGGGCGAGCTCGACTGGGCGTGGCTCGACACGACGATGGACCGGCTGCACGCCGCCGGCATCCGCGTCAGCCTCGCGACGGCCACCGCCAGCCCGCCGCCGTGGCTGACGACGAAGCACCCGGAGATCCTGCCCGTCCGCGACGACGGCACGGTGCTCTGGCCCGGCTCCCGCCAGCACTACCGGATCGCGTCGCCCGTGTGGCGCCGGTACGCCGTCGCGATGGCCCGCCGGGTCGCCGAGCGGTACGCCGACCACCCGGCGCTGGCGGTCTGGCACGTCGACAACGAGATCGGCTGCCACGTCCCGCACGACTTCTCGGACGACGCCGCGACCGCGTTCCGGGCCTGGCTGCGCGCCCGCTACGGCACCGTCGACGCGCTCAACCACGCGTGGGGCACCGCGTTCTGGTCGCAGCAGTACGGCTCCTTCGACGAGGTGCTGCCGCCGCGCACGGCCGCGACGCTGGTGAACCCGACGCACCGCCTCGACTTCGCGCGGTACTCCTCCGACGAGCTGCTGTCGTACTACACCGACCTGCGCGACGCGGTGCACGAGGTGACGCCGCACGTGCCGGCGACGACGAACTTCATGGTCCAGCGCTTCACGGGCAACATGGACTACGCGCGGTGGGCGGACGAGGTCGACGTCGTCTCCAACGACCACTACGTCTACGCAGACGACCCCGCCCCGCACGTCGAGCTCGCGTTCAGCGCCGACCTGACGCGGTCGGTCGCCGGCGGGCGGCCGTGGATGCTCATGGAGCACTCGACGTCGGCCGTGAACTGGCAGGGGCGCAACCGCTCGCGCACGTCCGACGAGTCGCTGCGGCACTCCGTGCAGCACCTGGCGCACGGCGCCGACGCGATCATGTTCTTCCAGTGGCGGCAGTCCGCCGCGGGCGCGGAGAAGTACCACTCGGCGATGCTGCCGCACGCCGGCACCGACACCGACGTGTGGCGGAACACGGTGCGCCTGGGCCGCCTGCTGCGCGACGTCGCCGAGGTGCGCGGCGCGACGCAGCGCCCGCGCGCGGCCGTGCTGTTCGACTGGCCGTCGACGTGGGCGGCGCAGCTCGACTCGCACCCGACGGACGCGCTCGACCCGCGCGTCCTCGCCGTCGCGCTGCACCGCGCGCTCGCCCGGCGGGCCGTCGAGGCCGACGTCGTGCGCGCCACCGACGACCTGTCGGGCTATGACGTGGTCCTCGTGCCGGCGCTGTACCTGCTGACGGACGAGGGCGCGGCCGCCGTCGCCGCCGCGGCCGAGCGCGGCGCGTCCGTGCTGGTCACCTTCTTCTCGGGCATCGTCGACGAGCACGACCACGTGCGCCTCGGCGGCTACCCCGGCGCGTTCCGCGACCTGCTCGGCGTGCGCACCGAGGAGTTCTGGGCCCTGCAGGACGGTGAGCGCGTGCGCCTCGACGACGGCACCGAGGGCGAGCTGTGGAGCGAGAAGGTGCACGCGCTGCCGGGCACCGACGTCGTGCGGACGTTCGCGGGCGGGCCGCTCGACGGCGTCCCCGCGGTGACGCGCCGCGCCGTCGGGGCGGGCGCCGCCTGGTACCTCGCGACGTGGCCCACCGACGCCGAGGCGCTGCAGCAGGTCGTCGACGCGCTGGTCGAGGAGTCGGGCGTGCCGCGCGTCGTGCCCGACCTGCCCGACGGGGTCGAGGTCACGCGCCGCGTCGCCGACGACGGCCGCACGTGGCTGTTCGTCCTCAACCACACCGACGCGCCGGTCACGCTCGCGGCGTCCGGGCGGACGCTGGTCGACCCGCGAGACGTCGACGGGACGCTCGAGGTCGCCGCCGGCGCGGTGGAGGTGGTCCGCGAGACCCGCTGACGCGTGGACGTGGACGCACGGCGGCGGCCCGGCACCTCCCGGGCCGCCGCCGCGTCAGGCCGGGACCCACTCCTGCCACCGCCCCACCGCCGCGAACCCGAGCCGCTCGTAGAGCCGGCGCCCGTCGGGCGTCGACTGCAGCGTCGCGGTCGTGGCGCCGTCGGCGCGCGCCTCGTGCAGCGCGGCGGTGAGCAGCGCGGTGGCCAGGCCGCGCCGACGCGCGTCCGGGCGGGTGGCGACGAACGACACGACGACGTCGTCGTCCACGGGCTGGAGCACGAGGCCGGCCTCGCCGCCGGCGGTCGTCCACGCGCGGAGCCCCGGGACCCCCGCGACCAGCGCCGGGTCGACGCGGTTGAGCCGGGCCACGACCGCGGGCGCGACCGTGCGTGCGCCCACGTCGCCGGCCGCCGGGGGCAGCGCGTCGAGGCGCGCGAGCATGGGCACCGCCGTCACGTCCGGGCGCAGCCCCGCGCCCGCGAGCGCGGCGTCGCCGGCGGCGTCGGACGACCACGCGGCGAAGGGCCCGGGCGCGACCGCCGTCAACGCGTCGCCGACGGCACCCGCGTCGAGCAGGGCGACGTTCGTCAGCACCGGGTGGCGGGGGTGCCGCAGCGCGAGGAACCCGCGGCCGCGGACGACGTGCGCGTCCGGGTGCGGTGCGGCGAGGGCGTCCCAGGACCCGGCGAGCGACGCCAGGTACCGCGCGCGGGCGACGTCGGACGACCCCGCCGACGGGGGTGCGACGGGTGCGGGCCCGGCGACGGGTGCGGGCCCGGCGACGGGCGCGGGGGCGGCGACGGGTGCGGGGGCGGCCATGCGCCGCACGCTAGCCGGGTGGGTGGACGCCCGACCCCGCCTTTCCCGTCGGCACCGGCGTGCCGCCCCCGACGTATCACGCCCCCTCGTCCGCACCCCTACCCCACGACGACTCGAGGGAGGGGCGGCACCATGCACAGGATCACGGCGACGTCGGCGCTCACGCACGCGGCCTGCGTCGTGCTGCGGACGTCGGAGACGGTGACGGCCACGCTGCACCGCGACGGCACGACGCTCGTGGCGCACGTGTTCACGGCGGACGGGGTGACGACGCTCGCGTGGCCGACCGACCCGGTGCTCGACGCGATGCTGACACCCGGAACGGCGTACGACGCGGGGCGCGCCGCGGTGCTGCTCGACGAGGCGACGGGCGACGTGCTCGTCACGCTCGACGGGCCCGACGGCGACCTGTGGCTCGCGGTGCCCGGCGCCGCCGTGCGGGCGGCGCTGACGCGCTGACGTCGGCCGCCCGGCTCGCCCGGATGCACAGGGCCGCCGCGGCACGACCGGGGACCGCCTGCTCCGGTCCCCTCGGGAGGAGGACCCGTGTGGCGGGACGAGTGGCGGAAGGTCGAGGGCTTCGAGGTCGAGGCGCGGTTCGAGCAGCGGTACCGGCTCACCGCCGGCGGCGCGGACGTCGAGGTGAGCGCGTGCTCGGACGTCGTGCACGCGACCTTCGGCGGCCCGGGGAGGGTGCTGCGGTACCGCCCGGTGCCGACCGCGTCGGGCGACGAGGGGCACGACGACGTGACTGTCTACGCACTCGCCCACGCGACCGTGCGGTCGCGGTACACCGTGCGGGCGACCGCCGAGCACCAGGGCGACGCGCCGCTCCAGGAGCGCATCCGGGAGGAGCGGGACCACACCACGGCGCCCGCGGCCACGTTCGCGGCGGCCGAGACGGCGGAGCTGCCGGCGGAGCTGCTCTCGGCGCTCCTCGGCTCGCCGGTCCAGGCGGCGGTCGTCGTCCCCCTCGCCGAGGGTGCCCGGGGATCGCTCTCGCTGCCGGACCCGCCCTGGCAGCGCCAGGGCCCGGCGACCGGCGCGTGGCGGACGGGGGACGCGTGGCTCGAGCGCGGACGCGCCTCGGTGCCGGACTTCGCCGTGGCCGGCACCGCGCCGCGGACCCTCGCCGGCTCGACCTCCTGGACGTTCCCCTCGCCCGGCTCGACGGTCCCCCTCACGGGCGAGGGCTCCCGCTCGTGGTCGATCCGGCCGTCGGTCAGCGGGCTGGTGCTCGAGGTCTGGCTTAACGTCTTCATCGCGGGTGACGTGGCGGGCAGCCGACCGGTCCCGGGGACCGGCGCGCACGCGGGCGCGCGGATGATCGGGGGCCCGGTCCTCAGCGAGTGCTTCCTCACCGACTCCCGGGGCTTCTCCGACGACCGCACGGCCTCGAGCCGGGTCCGTCTGACGCTGACGTACGACCTCACCGCCGACAGGGCGAGGCACGTCGCGGAGACGGGGCTCACGCACGAGCTCGACTGCGAGACCGGTGAGGTGGTCGGCACCGGACGCGCGGGGACGTCGAGGATCCGCGTCGACCCGATGGCCACGGTGGCCCCGGGCCGGAGGTGGCAGCAGCGGTTCCGCATCGCGGCGGCGGACCCGCTGGTCCTGCTCGCAGCGGTCGGCGGCGACGTCGACGCGAGAGGCACCGTCCGCGTCGAGCGGACGGACGACGACCACGTCGTCGTCGACGTCGAGGGGTTCGTCGACGCGTTCCCGTCGTACGAGGCGTACGCGCGGCTGACCCGCGACGGGCGCAGCAGCGCGACCGTCCCGCTCTTCCGGGCCTCACCCGCGGCGTCGGCCGGACCGTTCTCGTTGATCGGCGGAGCGAGCACACCGGTGCGGGGCCGGGCGGTGCTCCCCCTGCCCTGACCGGGCCGCCCCTCGGTGCGGCGTGTCGGTGGCGCGCGAGAGGATGGACCGTGCCCGCGTCCGTGCTCGTCGTCCCCGACGCGCACGCGCGCACCGTGACGCTGGTCGAGCTCGACGAGCGCGCGACGGAGGAGGGCCGGCGCACGGTCGCCGACGACGCGCTGGCCGCCGAGGTCGCGCGGGTCGAGGCCACCCACGCCGGGGCCCCGCCGCGCTGGGTGTGGGACGACACGCGCACCCGCTACCCCGCCCTGCTGACGGCCGGGGTGCGGGTGGAGCGGTGCCACGACCTGCGGCTGTGCCACGCGATCCTGCGGCACTCGGCGACGGCGGCCGCGTCGGCGCTCGCACAGGCCCCGCCCGGCCCCTGGGACGCCGACGTGCCGACGCCCGCGCCGCACGCGCCCTCCCTCTTCGACGTGCTCGACGACGACGCGCCGGCCCCCGCGCCCCGCGACCCGCTCGCCGAGCTGCGCGCCCAGCTCGACGCCGTCTCCGGCTCCACGCACCCGGGCCGCCTGCGCCTGCTGCTCGCCGCCGAGTCGACCGGCGCGCTGATCGCCGCCGAGATGCACCACGACGGCCTGCCCTGGGACGCGGCAGTGCACGACGCGATCCTCACCCGGCTGCTCGGGCCGCGGCCGTGGGGCGGCGGCCGTCCGCAGCGCCTCGAGGAGCTCGCCGAGCAGATCCGCACCGCCCTCGTCGCCCCGCACCTCAACCCCGACTCCCCGCCGGACCTGCTGCGTGCCCTGCGCCTGCAGGGCTTCGACGTGCAGTCGACGAGCAAGTGGGAGATCCGCGGGCTCGACCACCCGGTGGTGGCGCCGCTGCTGGAGTACAAGAAGCTGTCGCGCCTCCTGTCCGCCAACGGGTGGGCGTGGCTCGACCAGTGGGTGCACGACGGGCGGTTCCGGCCGGACTACGTCGTCGGGGGCGTCGTCACCGGGCGGTGGGCGTCGGACGGCGGCGGGGCGCTGCAGCTGCCGGCGCAGGTGCGCGACGCCGTGCGCGCCGACCCGGGCTGGCGGCTCGTCGTCGCCGACGCCGCGCAGCTCGAGCCACGCGTGCTCGCCGCGATGTCGGGCGACCGCGACATGGCCGCCGCCGCGCGGCACGCCGACCTCTACCAGGGCGTCGCCGACGCGGGCGTCGTGCCGACCCGCACGGACGCCAAGTACGCGATGCTCGGCGCGATCTACGGGGCGACGTCGGGCGCCGCCGCGCAGCTCATGCCGCACCTCACGCGCGCGTTCCCGCGGGCGGTCGGGCTGGTGGAGGAGGCCGCGCGCGCGGGCGAGCGCGGGGACGTCGTCACGACGTGGCTCGGCCGGTCGTCGCCGCCGGCGTCCGCCGCGCTGCGGGCGGCGCTCACC